>CAZOOR010000135.1:0-1535 GCA_964581505.1 uncultured Hyphomicrobiales bacterium | reverse complement strand
CCGGAATAATGTTCGGTCATCTGCTGCCAACTGTCTCCGTCATCGGTCGAACGGTAAACAATTGCCGCATAATCACCGCGGAATTTATGCCCCTCGGAATTCTCGGAAAAACAGTTCGTGCCGCCGGGGGTTGATTTTAATTCCCAACTTTCGCCGCTGTCGGTCGTATAAAAATAGCCGTAACTTCCGTTACGCCCTGCAAATATATGTCCACGTCTATTCTCATATAGTGATGTTATCATATACGATTTGTTTGATGACAGTTTAAGCCACTTCCAACTCTTTCCGCCGTCTGTCGAACGGAATATATTACCTTTTAATATTCCGCCAAGCCCACCGGATACATAAATATAGCCGTTCCTTGCTACCAAAATATGATATAAATACTGGTCGTCCAATCCGCAATATTGCCAACTCTCCCCGTTATCCGTTGATTTCTGTACTCCGTAAGATACTGCATATATTGTTTTTCCGTCTCTTGTATATCCCATATCTCGTATCTTTTGGGCTTGCACGCCTTTATCTTTTCGTTTCCAGTTCCGATACTGCTTATCATATAAATATACTGTTTGATTATTGCATCCCCAATAATTACTATCATTAAATACATACGCTCTATTAAATATTTGATTGCTGTAACCGACTGTCTTCCAATTTTTTCCAAAATCGTTGCTTACATAAATAGAGTCATATGCTCTTTCATTTATATAACTTATATATGAGAAAAAAAATAAAAAATTGTTGGTTCTTTTAAAAGTTCCTGTTTTATTAAATATTATTTCCCAACTCTTACCATTATTTGTAGATAGATATGATTTCCCTTCATCAATACTTGTTCCAACTATTTTATTATTTTTAAATTCTATTGTCCACATTCGTGGTGTATTAATTTTCGAAATAATATTAAGATTATAATCAAGAAACATAATTATTGAATATCTTTCTTTAAGATTAACACCTGAGACCAATATTATTATTGAAATAATGCCATCTTGCATTTTTGTTTGATTGATAAAATATTTATTTCTTTTAGTAGTATCCAATTCACTTCGTATTATTTTCATTGAGTCCAATTTGAATGTTCTAGCGTTATATAAATATAGTTTTACAGTATCATCATTTTGGGTTTGTTGGTCAACAATAAAACAATTGTCATTACTATCAATATTCATATATAGCCATTGACGAAAAGCATTTTTTAATTTAAGACCTTCTATTTTTATTCTTTTTTTTGTACTTATGTTATAAAAGAAAACTTCATTTTCGTTATTAACATCTAATATATTACCTTTTTTATTTACTACACATTTGCTATATTTCTCATAATAGTAAATTTTCTGCCAAATTTTTCCGTTATTGGTTGATTTAAATATGCCGTTTTTTGTTGTAAGATATAGTATATTATTTGATTTATTAAAGCATAATGCTTCACATTGTCCGCCGTTGAGTCCGCCAATATATTCCCAAAACGGTTCTTCTTCGGATTGAGCCGGCAGGAATGCCACTATTAGTATTATAATTATTATGCTTTTCAT
>CAZOOR010000134.1:0-1580 GCA_964581505.1 uncultured Hyphomicrobiales bacterium | reverse complement strand
AAAAAGTGATTTTCGGAAGTAACAAATGCATGCTCGAATTCTTCTTTCCAAATCCTCAATGTTTTTACACGCCTTAAGCTTTAATTCGTTTTTCAATGTTCCTATTGTTCGCTCCATGATTCCGTTATCTTGTGGCACACCGGCACGCGAAAAAATTATTTTTGCACCCTTACTTTTTAATAAATATGTATAACCGTCATTTATATAATCTATACCACGGTCTATTAGATTTGTATTTAGAATTTTATTAAAAGATAAGAATTATTTAATTTGTAGAGTATTTACATTATCGGTAAGGAACCGAGTAAGCCTATGTTTCGCTCAAATCATTAAGATTTAATTCTGATTTAGGCACGGTTCCTTAACCGGTTTAAAACTAAATAGAATGATCTATAAATAAGAATAATAGAGCAAGTTCAAACCGGATACCGATAATTCATTTTTAAATTAAGGATTTATTATGAAAAAACCTCATTTTTTTATCGGATTAGACATTTCTGTTGATACATTTGCAGCAGCAGTTTCCAGTAATTGTAATGAAACAGTAGATTATCTTGGTGAAGATTTTAAATATGATACAGAGGGCTTTGCATCATTAATTGATTTGCTTGCAGACAGAGGGAGCAACAAGAACAACTCGGTAATCTGTCTTGAAACAACAGGTTCTTACAGCGAAAAGATATGTTACTACTTATTGGCAAAGGGGTATTCCGTTTGGTCTGAAGCTCCCCATAAAATAAGCAAAACATTTCAAAAACAAACAAAGAATGATAAGGTTTCAGCCTGCCAAATATCAGAGTATTGCTACCGATATTTCGATAAGTTTAAGTGTTTTGAATATCATGATGAACTCGTAGAACAAATAAGAGCACTTCTTGTCGTACGTGAACAGCTGATAAAACAGTCGACGGCATTTAATAGTATCCTACATGTCTTTAAAAGGAAATATCATCAGACGGAAGCGGCAAATACAATTCTAATTAATAAAATTGAAGAAAACAAAGAATCAATAAAAATGATTGATAAACAAATTGTCGATATAATTAACGATAGCGACAAATATGGACCTACTGCTTCATCTTTGAAGAAGATACCGGGAATAGGTATGCTGTTTATAGCAAATATTATTGTAATTACTAACGGTTTTACCAAGGAATTTAATTACAAGAAATTAGCCTCATATATTGGCATTTGTCCGCATGAATTTAGTAGTGGTACATCTGTATATAGGAAACCAAAATCTACCGGTTACGGACCGGCAAGGCTTAGAAAATTACTATATTTAGCTTCAATGTCTGTTAGAACACATAATAGAAATTTCCACAACTATTTTGAAAGAAAAGTAGCAGAGGGCAAGAATAAACATTTAATTCTTAATAATATAGCAAATAAACTATTACGGATAGTTTGTGTTATTATTAAAAATGGAACCGATTATTCTGATAATTATATGTCTGTTCATCCGAAATTTTTGAAATAATTTTTGGTTTTGTCATAGAAATTCATTAGAGACTGTAAACTGAATTCTGTCCAAAAAGTATTAACTTTGTAAAACAATCAAAAGGACAGAGCAATGACAG
>CAZOOR010000133.1:0-1715 GCA_964581505.1 uncultured Hyphomicrobiales bacterium | reverse complement strand
AAATGAACAAGAAATATTAACTGTTAGTGAGATAACCGGCTCAATTAAGAGGACACTCGAAACTAAGTTCGGTTATGTTGCTGTTCGTGGAGAAATTTCCAATTTCAAGCAGCACTCATCGGGTCATCGTTATTTTTCGCTGAAAGATGATGGAGCGGCTATTGTATGCGTTATGTGGCGTTCGCGCCGGCTGGATTTTGAGGTTACCGATGGGATGAAGGTTGTCATTACCGGCAAACTTACCGTTTATCCGCCACGCGGAAATTATCAGCTGGACTGTACAAGTATAAAACCCGAAGGACAGGGCGATTTGCATATTGCTTTCGAGGCACTGAAAGCAAAATTGCAGAAAGCCGGCTATTTTGATGTCGAACATAAAATGGAACTACCACGCATTCCTCTTAAAATAGGTATCGCTACATCACCGACAGGTGCCGCAGTTCAAGATATGCGGACAACGATTACCCGCCGATTGCCGGCTTGCGAAATACTACTACGTCCTACACTGACGCAGGGAGAAGGTGCCGCCGCAGATATAGCAAAAGCAATCGAAGAATTTCAGGATAGCGGTGTAGATGTTCTTATTATCGGTCGGGGCGGCGGCTCGATTGAGGACTTATGGTGCTTCAACGAAGAAATTGTTGCAGAAGCAATCCATAAATCAAAAATTCCTATTGTTTCGGCTGTCGGGCATGAAGTAGATTTTACTATATCCGATTTCGTTGCTGATGTACGCGCCGCAACTCCAACAGCCGCCGGCGAAATTGTTACGCCCTACACTCGCGAGGAATTATTGCAACAATTGGATTACTATCAAGAGCAGATGGAGGAAGCGATAGAACGTAGAATTGAGGATTACAGGGCAACAATTGAACGGTTTTTGACTTCGTATAATGTCCGCAATTTCACGGATAATCTGCTGGCACGTCAGCAGGATATTGATTTGCTCGAAGAACGTATGACGGCAACAGCGGACAGACGACTAACTAATTTGCGCCAGCGCAGCGATGCACTTAAATTACATTTGCTTTCTCTTGACCCGCTTAACCCTCTGCGTAAGGGTTTTGCACTGCTAAGCAAATCTAACGGCAAATATTTAAATGCCAAAGAAAGATTATCACCCGGAGACAAACTGGTGATTGAGAGACTGAACGATAAATCAGAAGCAAAAATTACAAAAATATTAAAAGGTGAAAAATGGCAAAGAAAAAGAAAAGTTTCGAAGAAAAACTCGAACGACTCGAAAGAATTGTCGCTATTTTAGATGATAGCGAAACAACACTCGAAGATATGCTCAAAGTATATGAAGAGGGTATAAATCTGACTAATGAACTGCGCGACTTCCTCGAAAAAGCCGAGCTGAAAATAAAAGAATTGAAAAAAGAGGAATAAAGATAAAACATATTTCTTATTATGATTGCAAGATTGTTAATATGGTTTAGTATGCTATTCGGCGGGATTGCCGGGGGCTTTTTCTTAGATAAATTCTTGTTTCCATACATTCATAATAATTTACTTTTCCATATCATAAGTTTTGTTATTGGAGTAGTTCTATTATTCATCGTACTTAAAGTGAGTAAGAATACAGGCAGAACTTTAGCAAAATACGGAAGACAAGGCAATTTGCCGAGAATGGAAACTAATGCTTTGGTTCAAGAAGGCGTCTATCAATATATGCGTCATCCCATGCATCTCGGATTGCTGTTTTTCCCTCT
>CAZOOR010000132.1:0-1764 GCA_964581505.1 uncultured Hyphomicrobiales bacterium | reverse complement strand
TAATGGTACTAGGTATTAATCTGTTTCGCAGTTTGTCTTACTTTATCGAACGAACAATTGTACTTTTAGTATTTAGTATTATGTGCCTGTTTGGCAGTATAAGGGTGTAAATAATTTTATATAAATAAAATTTATAAAGGAGTGGAGAAGAAATATCCCCTACAAGAAATGAGTAGGGGATAAGAAATACGAAAATTATTACCAAGTAACTTCAGCTGTTTCTATACGGGCTACCCAACGAAGAGCATCGCCGGCACCAAGTACCTGCACAATTAAGTTTGAGTTGCTAACGGTAACTCTTGCATCATACGCTGTATTACTTTCGCCTAAAATAGTTACTGACGGAGTACCGATAAATGTCGCTGTCCCGTTATTATTAGTTACTAGTCCCTTTATCTCGTAACCCGCTCCATTTGTTGTGCCGCCACTTTGTTTACCGACAACAATTATCCTAAAAGACCAAGTGGCAGATGAGGGTAAACTAATATTCTCTCCACTTCCATCTAAAAATAAATTTGTCCAACCAGCATTAGATGTGGTATTTCTGGTAACAAATACACTCGTCTGTGCGCTTCCGGAAGTAAAAGAAAATGCGCCACTTGCATAAGCAAACTGCCCATATTTATCGGCAACTGCTGAAAAGCCGCCGCTCACTGTTGCATAACTACCGCTTGCTTTGTTATCATTTCCACCTCCAACTGTGGAATATTCGGCATTTGCTCTGTTCCAAAAACCACCACCAATCGTAGAAGTATTTCCGCTTGATATATTATTTTCACCACCACAAATTGTAGAAGCATAAGCACTCGCTTTATTATCCATACCTCCGCATAGTGTAGAAGAAGAACCGCTGGCTATTGACGATGCAGCAGTTCTATAAATTTGTAAGTCAGTAGAGCACCAACCACGTACGCCACCATCTGTAATTACATCTGCCATATCAGTAAAAACAGCATTTCGATATAGCGCATGGCTCAAATTAATTACAAGGGAATTCATTTTATTCCCGTTAAATTCAACTTTCAATTCAGTGGGTTTGCCATCAGTTGTACCGATAAAATGTGTTCCAGGTGTTATGCCGCTATTACCCGTTAAATTCCAATACGAACCACTGGTGCTACCGCTATTTGAAGAAGCTTTAGTTACGGCTACGGTAGGTTTTAATAATGATGAAACTACCCATACACCGCTGCTACCATTATAGGTTACAGTCGATTTGATTTTCAAGTCCTTTGTAGCGTTTATATCTATCAAATTATTTGTTCCAATTTTGCTTCCACTACCAATTGTAATTGTGTATGCTCCGAACTGGTCGGTTTTTACATTCGTATGATTTTCTTGATATTGAATACCGTTGTTATTAATCAATTGAATATTTACAGCTACGGTTGTTTGCGATGATATAATTGTGCCACTGCCATTAAAAGCAATACCAGTGTAGTCAAAATTTTCAAGTGAATACATCCTATTTGTGAATATTAGAAATACTAAAACTGCTAAGATTGGAAATGACTTTTGCATTATTTTGCCCTTTATATATTTATTTACATCATTTAGTATCTTGATACACAATACTTAATCAATAATAATATTATTAAAAGAACTATTTTGTTATTACCAATCAAGTAATTTGGTAATTTAGTGAAATTATTATATGCTACAAAATAAATTTGTCATACTGATAATCGCTGTGTTCAATATCGTATCTATGTACTTAGAATAATGCTGGAATTCCTTTTTATCCTAATTTAATTAGGGTGTTGT
>CAZOOR010000131.1:0-1777 GCA_964581505.1 uncultured Hyphomicrobiales bacterium | reverse complement strand
GAAAATTAAGATATTTTACCGCAAAGCCGCTAAGTCGCAAAGGTTTTTTAACTTTACAAACTTTCAACTTATTATTGCATCCTCCTGAGGCGGACAAGTTTTTGGCATTATTGCATTTCTGCATTAAATCATTACATCATTGTATCATTATATCATTAAACCATTGTATCATTTCCTTCGTTGCTAATTCGGCTTCGACAAGCTCAGCCTCCGTGCTTATTTCTGCATTATATCATTGAACCATTGTATCATTAAGTAACTTTCAACTATGTAGAGCTTTTAGTTAAAGCACAAGCTGCAAGCTCGCGGTAGCGGGGGATATTAATTTTATTCATTAGTATCATTCTTGTTTAGTATTACTTGTAATGTAAAATGTTCTACGCATTTTAATATCATGTACGCTTATTCTATTGGCAGAAATTATATATGCAACAAGTAATAAACAAATAAGCAAAGCTATATAACCTTTAAACATTGGTATAAAGCTAAAATACAGTACACATAAGATAGTTCCAAAAACAAAAAATAATAACTCATAAACATATTTAATTAATAGCCATGTATGCTTCCTTAAGGAATTATTTTTTGACTCTTTATACATTTTATTATATTCTCTTATGACCTGAGGAGTATATTGAGTAATAGGTATTCGACCTAATTTTGATTCGCCATTCTTATAATCAGGGTTGTCGTATAACTGTTTCATGTTTTTCTTTACTACCATATTATTTCAACTTGTCTTGAAGGAATAAAACTAATTTTAGTTCCTTTTGAATATTTTATTGCGGATTTCACATCGACATTAATAATACTAGGCAAATATCCAAAAACAGAGTTAGCTACTTGCTTCTCCTTGATAATTACACTAGTAGGAGATACATTGGGATTGTACTTAATGTTTTGGTCAGTATAACAAACGTACAAATATTCATCGGGATTATTTTTACCTCTATATTTATCATTCCAGTTACAAATTCTTGACCAAGAAATATCCCACCTTTCTTTCCGTCTCATTTCAGCATCTTTGTAAATTATATTTAAAGCAACTGAAAACAAACTAATTGGGCTTGGTAAAACTGAAAATACATCCAATGGAGCAACAGGAGTATTGTTTTTTAAAGTTCCTATTAATTGTAAAAAATCTAATGTTCCTGATGCAACAGATAAGGAATTTGAAAGATTGTGCCCCGCAACTACATAAAAATTATCCATATTCTTAATTGACGCTAAAGATAAGTTGTCCAAAGAATTAACTAACAATCTTTTTTCTGTATTATTAAGAACTTTAATTAAGTCCTCATAAGTATATGTTCCTGCTCTTCGTTGCCTCATAATTTCTTTAAGCTGGAATCCCGTAGTATTTGGAAATGCAGAATTATAAATTTTCTTGAATTGTGAATTTGAAATTTTCTTAAATGCTACTATATATCCTTCATTAGTAAATTTTACTTTTGGTGATTCTTTTCCTATGTTATCAAGTAAGTCTTTTCTAAAGTCTTGAATTTTTGCCTTATCTAATACTTTTAATGCAGACCAAATATCTTTATAGTACTCCACAATTGTTTTAGCCCCTTCTAATATAGGACTAGCATAACCAACTATTGATTTAATTTCCCAAAACACTTGTTCTGATGGAAATTCACTATAATTTGAAGAATCTCCTAATGAAGCCATTATATCAGAATGTTTTAACTTAATTGCATTCATTAAATCAATTGTTATAAATTCTGATAATAAAGCTTTTGCTTCTTCAGGATCACCAATCTCAATATCTCCT
>CAZOOR010000130.1:0-1908 GCA_964581505.1 uncultured Hyphomicrobiales bacterium | reverse complement strand
TTTCGTTTACCCCAAAGTTAAGGTTTTTGTGGGAATTATAAAATTAGATGCTAGATGTTAGACGCTTATTTTCAACTATCTAAACATTAAGGAGTTGAGAAAATTAAGCTGTTAGAAAATTAAGTTTTACCACAGAGAACACAAAGTTTCACAAAGATTTTAAATTCTTTTACCGCAAAGACGCTAAGTCGCAAAGGGATTTCTCACTGCCGTTCGAAATGACAACTTTCAACTTTATAAACGTTAAAAACTTTCAACTCATTACTGCATTATCGCATCCTCCAAAGGCGGACAAGTTTTTGGCATTTATGCATTACATCATTGTATCATTATATCATTGTATTATTAAATCATTGAACCATTGTATCATTAAGTAACTTTTAACTTTATAAACTTTCAACTATTTAGGACACGAACTACAAACTCGCGCCAGCGAGCCAAAAGAAAAATTCAATCAATTTCATAAAAGTTATCTTCTACAAAAAGTCAGTTGTTTTTGAGTTTCAATTTGGTGTATTTTATACTGTCTAATTGTTTTTCATATTTTAAAAAGTCTCCAAAATACTTTTGCTCTCTTATGACAATTTGCTTATCAAAACAATAATCTATATAAACGGAATAATTAGTATTAATAATGTCTTCTTCTTGATAAAAACCAAACACTTGATAACTATAGCAGTCATTCAAACTTATTCCACTAACTATTGTATCATACTTACGCAAAGCCTTAATTCGAGCATTGGCTTTATCGAAATTATCCCAAGTTTGATTTATTGTACAATTTCTAGTCAACCATCCAGCACCAAATTGCCATACAGAATCTACTTTTATAGGAATTGTATATTGAAATATAGCTGAATCATTTTTATCTAAATTTAAAATATGCAGACTGTCTATATTGCTAGATTGAACAGTAATGACTTTAGATATAGACTGGGTGCTTTTATTGCGATTAATTGAGTAATAAGCAATAAGAACTTCATTATTTTTGTAAAAAAAATAAACAAAACCTGACAATAGAATAATTGTCAGAAAAACTATGGTACTAACTCTTTTAATCCGCAAAATATTCTGAATAATAATAACTAAACGACTCTCCTAGATATTTGTCAATTAATACTGCAGCATCCTTGCCATAAGTGTTTTTGAGATAATTGTGAATTTCTGTTTTACTACCATATAGGTCGATTTCACCTTTCAATTCCCTAAGTATAATCTCCTTTTCAATATCGGATGATAAGCCTAATTCTGATAGTATATAATTGGTCATCTCAGTTTTATTACCAATTATAAATTCAGCATGGTCTTTTTCGAATTTTCCATCAAGTTTACCATCTTCTCTGATTTGCATTAAGCTATTCACAAGAGCTGACCCTTGCACTGAACCAATAATTCCTTTAAGTTCTTCTATATATCTGTACATATGTATAAACACCTCGTGAGCAGTTGTGTATGATAAAGATGGTCCTGTTTCAGCATAAAATGATTTGGAATATATCAGAGATAGTTTTAACCCTAATTTCAACCCAGTAACATCTTTCTCTTTTAGATGTCTTATCGAATGCCATTGGTTATCTTTCTCAAAGTAAAGTCCTGAAGAATAAAATACTTCATTAGTCTCTTCAATGAAAAGATCAACTTGAATGTCTTTATTAGTTTCAACCAACCAATTTATCATATCACTACAATACTCTGAATTAAAGAACTCTTTTACTTCAGGGTATTTTTCAATTATACTACCACTTGCTTTTTCTCCATCACGAATGATGTAGCTTTCGTCGGTTATTACATATAAGTTTTGATACGCCCCCTCGCTATCATCTTCAAAAACACCGACAATATTTTCGGGATTGTGGATATAGTCCCATTGGTATTTGCGTAGGTTGGTGGCGGTGGCGTTGGTGGTGT
>CAZOOR010000129.1:0-1929 GCA_964581505.1 uncultured Hyphomicrobiales bacterium | reverse complement strand
TAGATGCGCATGGTTACCCATCAATACCCATGCATAACACGGCGTCGATGTCTGGGTGACAATTTTCCCAAACCGCTCAATGAATGTGTCTTTATCGGCAGTATCACGGAAAATAGCCTTCCGTTCAATGCCACGGATGATGATATGCTGAACCGCACCAGGTGCGTCTATACGAGCTTTACGAGGCATAATACCATTTATTATCAATTTCGGGACCCGGACGTCCCCTATTTTCCTCCCTTAGGTTGTCCCCTTCCATTTTTATTGTTTTTGAAATTGTTTAAGGCATTCTAAATAGATTTTATTTTGAAAATCAACTATAGTTTGTTTTTTCATACTTTCCGAAAAATATCGTGGTATATCGTAAGCCCTGATTATAATTTTTCGTGCCATCTTCCTGACAGGTCCATCATCTGTCTTATTAATTGCATCGATGAAATTTCTCATGGGTACACCATTCTGGCGACCTTCAATAATTGTTTTAGTGTAACTTTCAATGCCTGCACATATTTCATCTATTTTTTCTTGTGAGATTTTATACTCACTACTTAATACTTCTTTTTCCTTAATTTTTTCTATTTTATCAATTTTGTCTTTAGGATAACCTATAACTTGTCCATAACGATAAAATTTAATTAAATCTCCTTCTTCCCATGTGTCTTTTGCCTTTATTTGTCTACCGTCTTTTAGATAAATTATATCACTAAATGCAAAGCTATAAATCGCAAAAAATAGAAACAAAAATAAGAATATAGATTTTTCTCTCATATTATCTCCTATATTTTACGGGTACGGGAATATCAACATATGCTTCCAAATTATCTCTGAATTTCCTTCAATTTTATTACTAATAAGTTTATAATTAAATAGACATTATGTGAGTATGTAACGTCACTCTGGGTGCCTGAAAAAAACAAATGAGTCCTGATAGTTTTTGAAATTTTCGTAACCGACCCAGTACAGCAGATTTTACTTAATCCGGGCCAAATGCAACTTTACGCCCAACCACATGGGTTTTAGCATGGATATAAACATATCAATATGTAGTATCGATTAATCAAATTAAAGGCCTTTTCCCTTCTTGACGTAGTAAATATAATTATTTTGACACCACTTTGATATATCATCAACAGTGCTAATGATATTCGACAGAGTTTCATCGGTAATCTGGCAGCATGAAAGTAAGGCCCCAGTCAGTGGTTCAAGAAATTCAATCGTATCATGTCGAGACTGCACTGAACCGAGCAGTATACGCACCCCGACCTCATTCATTTCTTCTTTCCTTACGTATATCAAATTACTTCCAAAATTCGGATGGGCGAATTCGCACAATAAATCATAAATAATTCGTAATGAATCATACCGTTTCTGTTTTGCTAACTTATTAATCCGTCCCAGGATATTTCGCTGCATCCAATTTTCTGATACTTCATTTGGTGATTTTATTAATTTATCAAAATCGCCTGACAGGTATGCTTTCCAGTTGAATCTTGAACCATGTGTCATTCGAATCAGTTCGGTTTCCAATTGCTCATCAATAACAGATTCATAATTTAGAGCTTCAATATCAAACTCTTTAAAGCGCTTAGAAATGAAAATAAACAACCAATTCAAGGATGCAACAGTTTCAATCAATGAACGTAATGATAATGCGGATAGAAGTATCGCGTTTTCAGGAAGGGCATACTCTAAGGCACGAAATAAATCTTGCAACTTACGTGAATATATGTATGCAATTGAATTTATTCGCTTTACAATATCTGACCAGTACCAAGTATTAAGGCTTTTTATGTCGTTTACCCAATTTGGCTTTTCATGTGATGGTTCTACTATCCATAGATATTCACTTGGAAAAACCTCAATAGCTGATTCCGCCTTTATCCATAGGGCCGGAATATATTCACGATTCGGAAAGGTTGTATTTTTGAT
>CAZOOR010000128.1:0-1932 GCA_964581505.1 uncultured Hyphomicrobiales bacterium | reverse complement strand
CTTGAAAAAACACAAAAAGGCAAACTTGATATTACTGAATGGATTAATTGGTTTTTGAATATCCTGCAAAAAGCCATAACAAATTCCGAAGATACGCTTGCGTTGGTAATAAATAAACATAAATTTTGGAATACTTATGGAAGCGAAATAAAAAACGAGAGACAAAAAAAGATATTAAATATCTTATTAGAAGGATTTGCAGGGAATCTAACAACATCTAAGTGGGCTAATATTTCCAAATGCTCGCAAGATACTGCATTGCGCGATATACAAGATTTGATTGATAAAGGTATATTAATAAAATCAAATTCGGGAGGAAGAAGCACTAAATATGAATTAACAACCGAATAAAAATGCACTACAACAGTGTATAAATCATAAAGAATTTATACGCAAACCAATAGGCAGAAGCAAATAAATGAGACAGGTTCTTTTTCTTGTTGTTTATAATATATCGAATTCATAATATTGGCAAAAGTAATGCAATTTTCTCCGCTTAATATAGGAATATTCCCATATAGTTCCGATAAAATAATTTATATTCATATTAGTTTATTAATGTTTATTGGATAATAGTTCCATTAAAAAATGATTTGACAAGAATAGCAAAGATTGGATAAATGGCAGAGCATATATATAGTATCATTACAGGGACAGGTAAATATATACCGGCGCGGAAAATTACAAATAATGATTTTCTTACTAATGAGTTCTACGAATCGAGCGGTAAAAAACTGGACAAGGATAATAAGGAAATCATTGAGAAATTTCTGGAAATTACAACTATTGCCGAGAGACGTTATGCACCTGATGATTTATTGACTTCCGATATTTCTTTCTTTGCCGCAGAAGAAGCAATAAAATCTGCCGGTATTGATAAGGAAGAACTTGATTATATTATTGTCGCTCACAATTTTGGTGATGTTAGGGCTGACAACAGGCAGTTGGATATTGTTCCCAGTATTGCCGCCCGTGTGAAACATAAGTTGCAGATAAAGAATCCATATACCGTTGCTTACGATGTACCTTTTGGCTGTCCGGGTTGGTTGCAATCCGTTATTCAGGCAGACTATTTTATCAAATCTGGCGATGCTAAGAAAATCCTTGTTATTGGTGCAGATATACTTTCGCGTATATCCGACCCGCACGACCGCGACAGTATGCTGTATGCGGACGGTGCCGGTGCCGTTATTATGGAGGCAAAAGAAAGCGATACTCCGACAGGGATATTATCGCATATTACGCGTTCGGATACATTACTGTATTCCAAAATGCTGTATATGGGGAAGTCTTATAAAATCACCGAAAACAACAAAGATGATTTTTATTTGAAAATGAACGGTCGCCGCCTATATCAATATGCCCTTGAGAATGTGCCGCCTACAATTAAAATTGCTCTTGACAAAATCAATATGCACATAAGCAAAGTTAATAAAGTTCTTATACATCAGGCGAACGGCAAAATGGACGATGCAATTCTTAAACGGCTCTTTGCTCTATACGATATACAGGACATACCAACCGATATTATGCCAATGACTATATCTTGGCTGGGTAATTCCTCTGTTGCCACTATCCCCACACTGCTCGACCTAATACGAAAGGGTGAAATGGATAAACAGGAAATTAAGAAAGGCGACATAGCAATTTTTGCTTCGGTCGGAGCCGGTATGAATATCAATGCTATTGTTTACAAAGCATAAATAGTGGTTTAATACATTATTAAGTCAGCATTATTGTTAGGCAAATAAATTGTATTAACATCTAAGTATTTGCAATATTCTATCTAATAGATTTAGTTTCTGCTTAATAAACTGCAACTGAATTTTTTTTGCTTTTCTCTGTAACTTTTCTTACATTTGGAGTGTCTATATAAAAAAACACAAATGTAAACACAATGAAAAGCCCTGTTTGTCCCCCTTTGGAGGGGGT
>CAZOOR010000127.1:0-2143 GCA_964581505.1 uncultured Hyphomicrobiales bacterium | reverse complement strand
GGATTTGGAAAGAAGAATTCGAGCATGCATTTGTTACTTCCGAAAATCACTTTTTGCCAAAGGATATGAATGAGAAAAAAATTCCTTTGCTCTGCAATCATTGTGAGAACCCGCCCTGCGTTAATGTATGCCCAACACAGGCTACATGGAAACGCGAAGACGGTATTGTTATGATGGATTGGCATAGATGTATTGGCTGTCGCTATTGCATTGCCGCCTGTCCTTATGGTTCGCGAAGTTTCAACTGGCGAGACCCGCGTCCTGCTGTTGCCGAAATCAACAAAACATTTCCGACAAGAATGAAGGGAGTAGTTGAAAAATGTACTTTCTGCGACGAGCGTATTGCACGTGGGCAAATTCCCGCTTGTGTAGAGGTATGTGATGTAGGCGCGATGCACTTTGGCAATTTGAATGACCCGAAATCTGAAATCAGGGATATTTTGTTGAATAATTTCTCTATCAGGCGTAAGCCCGAACTGACAACAGGTCCTGAAGTTTATTACATTGTTTAATAGTAAAAATTAAATAGAGGAAAATATGCTCGAGAAAGCATTTACCGGAAGCAAAAAATATTGGACGTGGATTTTATTTCTGCTTGTCCTGATTGGCGTTGGTTTTGTTTTTTATATGCGGCAGTTTACTATCGGTTTGACGCTAACCGGACTAAGCCGCGATGTTTCATGGGGCTTTTACATAGCTCAGTTTACTTTTCTTGTCGGTGTTGCCGCTTCTGCGGTTATGGTTGTGCTACCTTATTATTTGCATAATTATAAAGCATTCGGTAAGATTACAATACTCGGTGAATTCCTTGCTATTGGGGCGGTTGTTATGTGTATGCTCTTTATTTTTGTGGATATGGGACAACCCCTACGTGTATTGAATATGTTCCTGCATCCTACTGTGAACTCAATGATGTTTTGGGATTCCGTTTCACTCTTTGGCTATCTGGTGCTTAATGTATTGATTGCAATCGTTACACTCGGTGCAGAGAAAAAAGGTATTGCACCGCCGCATTGGATTAAGCCTGTGATTATTTTTTCAATTCCCTGGGCTGTTAGTATTCATACTGTAACCGCATTTCTTTATTCGGGGCTTGCCGCACGTCCTTTCTGGATGTCGGCTATTATGGCGCCTCGCTTTTTGGCAACGGCATTTGCCGCAGGTCCGGCTTTGCTTGTTCTGATTGTCTTCATTCTTCGCAAAATAACTAAGTTCAATGTAGGCAAAGAGCCTGTACAAAAACTTGCGGTTATCATCACCTATGCAATGATTATGAATGTGTTTTTCCTGCTACTTGAAATGTTTACTGCTTTCTACAGCGGTATTACGGAGCATTCATTGCATTTCAAACTGCTCTATGTCGGTCTCGAAGGAAACCATATATTAGTTCCATTTATGTGGGCGTCCGTAGTGTTTGCAGTCTTTGCATTGTATTTGCTGATTAACCCAAAGACACGCAGTAACGAAAAAATACTGGGCTTTGCTTGTGTAGCAGTATTTTTTTCAATTTGGATAGATAAGGGGCTGGGTATGATTGTTGCAGGATTTATTCCTAATCCGCTTGGCGAGGTAGTGCTTTATTCACCATCAATCACCGAGCTAATGATTTCGATGGGTATTTATGCAATCGGATTATTAATTGTTACTGCACTTTATAAAATAGTACTCGGGTTAAGAAAACAACTTAAATACGACTAATTATTTTTTATTTTATTGATTTATCGGGCTGTCATATCCCAATGGCAGCCTTTTTCTTATTATATATATTGATGGATTGATGATTTATGAAATTTATTTATTATTGAGTATTTATTTATATTATTAAGTCTAATTATACCTATTTTATATATAAATTGATGAGGCTAATATGTTAAAGTATATATATGTTATTCTATTTATATCGGCAATTACTCTGTCCGCAGTAGATGTTCATATTAATAAAGAACGAAATAATCAACTCCTTGGCGCCGATGCAACTGTCGAAAATGTCATCGTATCTCGCTTTGGTGGTAAAGTACGTGTTATACATTCATATACATATAATACGGCAGGAGATATTATAGAAACACTGTCATCAAGACTTTATTTAGATGGCAAAACACCTCTTGAACGGATTTCTAGGACTTTTAATGACAATCATTCC
>CAZOOR010000126.1:0-2314 GCA_964581505.1 uncultured Hyphomicrobiales bacterium | reverse complement strand
AAGAAAACAATACAAACAATAAATAATAGTTAAGATATTATATGCGTTCGATTTTTACAAAAATATTCAGCATCTATTTTGTAACGATAATATTTATTATGTTTGTTACATTATATTTTTCTTTCAATACGATAAAACGAAATACGATTGAAAATATCAGCGAGCAAATTGCGAATTTGAATAAAACTACTCTTGTGGAAACCGAGCGATACATTATAGATGGAAATTATAAGGCACTGGATTCGCTCATCAAAATACTCGGCAAGAAATCTAATACACGCTTGACTATTATTCTGAAGGACGGTAGGGTAGTTGCAGATTCTCGTAAACAACCTGCACAAATGGAAAATCATTCAGACCGCCCGGAAATAATTGATGCGGCAAAACTCGGCACAGGGAAATCCATTAGGTTTAGTTATACCGTCAAAGAACAGATGCTATATAAAGCAATGGCTGTCCGCCGCAACGGGGAACTGCTCGGGTTTTCCCGTGTAAGTATTCCCATTACTTACTTAAATAATTTATATTACGACATTATTTGGAAAATAATAGCATTTACATCTGTTATTTTATTTCTTGCTCTGCTTGTTTTGTTCTTCTTTTCGCGAAGGTTTTCAAATAATATCAAGAAATTGGTTGGTGCATCAAATAGAATTGCCAAAAAGGACTTTACTGCAAGGGTGTATTTGAATACAAATGACGAGCTAAGCGAACTTGCCGGCAACTTCAATAATATGGCAGAAAAATTAAAAGATAATTTTGACGAGATTAAAGAGAAGCAAAAAGAGATTTCGAGCATTGTCAAATCTATTCGCGATGCCATTGTCGTCATTGATGCAAATGAACAAATTACTTTCTGCAATAAAAATTTCAAACAGTATTTCGGACTAAAAAAAATAGACGGCAGATATTTTTGGGAACTAATTCGCAATGTTGATTTGCAAAAATTGGTGAAGAAGATGCAGACATCTAAAAAGAGTATGGTCGCAGAAATTCAATTCGATGACAGATACTATCTTGCAAGTGCCAGCCGTAATATAGTTAATAATGATGTTATTATTATTTTTTACGATATTACGGATTACAAAAATCTGGAATTGGTTAAAAAGGATTTTATTTCAAATGTTTCGCACGAATTGAAAACACCGCTTACAGCCATTATGGGATTTGTCGAAACAATGGAAGAAGACGCAGAGGGCGAAAATAAACGTTATTTGCAGATTATCGAACGGCAAACACAGAGATTGATTAATATTGTTCAGGATTTACTACTGCTCTCCAAGCTCGAAAATCCGGAAACGAAACTACAACGAAGAGATGTTGATGCAAACACCTTGATTGATAATTTATTCGATATGTTTTCGCCAAGAGCGGCAGAGAAAGGGCTTGTACTTAAAAAGGAAATTGAGCCGAATACTTTCATCTATGTTGATGAATTTATGTTCGAGCAGGTACTGATTAATCTAATTGAGAATGCTCTTACTCATACCGATAAAGGTTCAATAACAATTACCGTAAAAACGAAGAAGAGCCATACAATTATTTCCATTACTGATACGGGCAAAGGTATTCCGGCTGAACATAGAGGACGTATATTCGAGAGATTCTATACTGTCGAGCAGTCTCATTCGCGTGCAATTACAGGTACAGGACTCGGGCTTTCGATTGTTAAGCATATTGTCGGACTGCACAAAGGCGAAATACATCTCGAAAGCACATTAGGCAAAGGCACTGCGTTTACCGTTATTTTATAATTAATCTAATTGCCCCTTGCTCAAGGTGGGGAAAGAAAAGCAAAAGACAATGTAATTCCTGCGACAGCACCCTGAAGGATGTGGTTATTTTTTATTGAGCATGACAGTAATTTTTTCTACACTTTTCTACGGATTAGTGAATTTTTTACTACGATGGCGTAAAAACGTAATAATTACGAATAATGATATAAATAGTTGTAATAGCAATGCGTTAAAAGATATATGCAGTTTTGTATTTTTCTACATTTTATTACGAATTTCTACACTTTTCTACACTTTCTACAATTCTTATATATATACCTATTACTTTTCAAAGAACGTGGAATAAGCGAACACTCGTTTGCAATATAATGGAATTGAGATATAGCGGCAAGAAAACGGTTTTAAAATTATTTTGAATGGAACAGCCGCTCCTCACCCCAGCCCTCTCCCGATGGGCGTGAGTGTAAACAGCCGATTCGCTCCACCGCTTGAATTAAGAATGATAATTATTTCCTTATTTATAGATAGTAATTTATTTGAATGTTTTCTCTTGATAAGAAATTAATAATTAAAATTGG
>CAZOOR010000125.1:0-2411 GCA_964581505.1 uncultured Hyphomicrobiales bacterium | reverse complement strand
AAAAACACAGCTTTTAGTAGATTATATTACGTATTTTCTTAAAAGGTTAGGGATTGAACCATTATATCATTGAATCATTACATCATTGTATCATTAAGTAACTTTCAACTATGTAGGGTTTTTAGTTAAAGCACGAGCTACAAGCTCGCACTAGCAAGGGGGGGGTAGGTTTTGATATCAGCTCTTAGTCTTTCCTAAAAAAGAAAATCCACAAAACAAATAAAAAATAGAACACTACTTGCTGTCAGTAAAGTAAAGACAATACAGCCTTTTTTTTCATTATTCTTTATAATAAATCCTTCAGAATTTGAAATCTGTACAAAATGATAATCATAACCTGTTTTATATACCCACAACTTAATATCCATTCCTTGCTTTAACAAATATGAATACCCTTGATTATCATTAATAATTCTTGAGTGGAATGAATCTATAAATATTGCTATACATTTAGAGCTTGAATTAGCACCGTGTCTTGAAGGGTTAAATCTCGCATCCTTTTCAACCCGAGTAATGCGACCTTCCAACTGCGAGAAGAATCGCAAAGGTCTATTACCACCAGACTTAAATGATGCCAACGAAAATGTAAAAATAAGGATAATTATAACTGCAATTATCTTAGTTTTATTATTATCCTTTGATATACTACTCAACAATTTCTTCATTATTTAAAGCCTTTTTCGCATTATCTATATTTGTTGTTATTTCATTAATCTTAGTATCAGACAAAGTATTTTTAACTTCATCCGATGTTTTGATAACATCCCAGCATGCCCCCATACTAACAAACCCTAAAATTAAATCATCTATATTTTGTTTGAACAATACCCTCTCAATTGCAGGCTTACCTAAATATCCAAAATAAGGCGAAAACTCTTTATAAGTATTAAGGAATTTGTCTCCTTCTCCATTTGCCCCTAAATTTCTGATTGCAATCTCTATTTCATCATTAACTAATAACAACTTCATGGCTGCATCAATTTTAAGAAGATAATTCCATGCTGTTAGTAAGACTTTAGGTGCCCCTTTAGCAACTAATCCTCCTTGACCTAGAATCAAACAAGAAGTTGCAATTATCACTCCATCATTAAGCAATTCAGTTCCTGAATAAGCTATTGCTTTATATCTTAACCAAGACAAAACGAATGCAGGCATTGCAATGACTCTGTCTTCAAAATTATCACCAAGATTAAAGAATGGTAATTCCTCAGCAATATAGACAACTATAGGCTCAAAAGGATTAAGGACTTTTTTTGCATCATTATAATAACCACAAGTATTATGATTTTCAATCACAAGACCTTTATTTCCATACCTCCAAGTGGGTACATCACAATCCTTTTCCCATTCAAAAAATGGAGTTGTAACCTTTATGAAAATATCACCCCAATCTGTTGTAGAAAAGCAATTTTCTAATTCTGAAGAATTCTCTTTTGTATATAACTTCAGAAGTTCTATAATTAATCTCGTATAATAATTTTTACCACCTACATCATTAATTACCTTATCGAAGTATGCCATTAAGCCTTCATAATAAAGGTTTTCTAACACATAATTTATTTGACCTTCAGGTGTTGTTCGTATTATATTAATTACTATTCTTTCAACAGTTTCAGGTATATTTGAACCATCATTAATCAATTTTAGTAAAGCAATCCTTTGTTCTTGTGTTAAGTACTCAAACAAACATTGCGATGATACCGATAATAAGTCAATAACCTTTGCTCTGGAATATTTTTTTTGTTCGTATTTCTCAACTATCTTTTGAATAAATTGCTTTTTCTGACTCACAAATTCTGATTCTGTAGGTTTAAGATAATTGTAAAGTGCTTGTCCATGATTTTTATCTACTTTAATAATAAGTGTTCCTAAATCGAATTTAACAACTTCACCCATGAAAACTTCTGCTAGGTAATTATCATCAGTCTGATATGTAAGATTTGCAGGTATTTCGATTGCGTCAACATCATCTAATAATTCAACAAAAATATATTCGTAAGTTTGATTATCATACAATTCTGTAAAATCAGTCACTGATACAGTTTCAGAAAACCATTTCCAAGTATCTTTTTCAAATTTCACCTTTCTATCGGTTTTATAGGCACACCTAATCATTTCGATAACATTAACAACTTTCTCTGTTGACGTAGTTCCTTTCATCTCCCCCTCGCTATCATCTTCAAAAATACCGACTATGTTTTCGGGATTGTGGATATAGTCCCATTGGTATTTGCGTAGGTTGGTGGCGGTGACATCGGTGGTGTAGTCTCCCGATGTAAAAATCGGGATTGGTTCAACTACGGTTTTTGTTGCAAAAATATTTGCACAAAAACCTGTTTCACTTAACAGTAAGTTGTGTGTTTTGCCTTTGGGGGCAATATACATATTGTGCGGGCTAAATGTATGGCGTA
>CAZOOR010000124.1:0-2533 GCA_964581505.1 uncultured Hyphomicrobiales bacterium | reverse complement strand
TGTTCGGGGCATTCGAGGATTTGACAAAATGGACATTTAAGATGACAAATAAATTTGAGATAAAGGTATTCAAAGCAATAGGAGTAACAATAAATTTGGACTTAGCCTACGACGAACGCCAATTAGTCGGTTTGCAGTACAAGCAAAATATACGCTTCGGCTTCATTGTAACACCTAATTGATATTTGCTTTTTCCATTTTGTATCATCAGTCATAGAAATGTATTTATGCTGAAAAATATTTAAATGCCGAATACTTTTTTATATTCATTTTTTGTTTTGATTTTTATTTATTATTATTTAATTTTGTCAATACATTTTCGCTTTTGTTTATTGTCGCTACGAAAATATGCAAGAAAATCCAAATACAGACGAGATATCGGAAGAACTGGAAACGGTGATTAAAAACAGACCCGTTGTAAATGGCTATACTATTGATGGTCCGACTTCATTGGATTTAGATGACGGTTTGTTCCTGCGTGAGCAGGACGGCAAATATATATTAGAAATTTCGATAGCCGATGTTGCATCAATTGTCAAACTGAATTCCAAAATCTTCCAAGCGGCTTACGAGAGCTTGGAAACTGATTATTATGCAACATATAATATTCCTATGCTCCCGAAAATACTGTCCGAAGACAAACTTAGCCTGATGCCCGGTTCCCTTCGCCCTGCTCTTACATTCTTTCTCGAATTTTCAGAAGAGGGAACCGTCTCGCATCTTGAAATAAAAGAAACTGCCTTCCATAATATTAAGAAATTGTCATACGATGAATTTGATTCCATCTTAAAACATAAAGACCGTCCCCTGCATAATCTATTCAATAAATGCTATAATCTTGCTAAATTCCTGTATGAAAACCGGCGGCGTAATGGTGCCCTTGCTGTTTACGACCTAAGAAATGGCATTTATACGAATGAAGAAGGTACTATTCTGCCATTGGGCAAAGCATCATACAGCAGTCATTTGGTTATTCAGGAATTTGCAATAATAACAAATAAAACGGTTGGTACATTATTTGCCGAAAAGGATATACCCTTCCTGTTTAGAAATCATACGGTCAAGCAAAACGCTCCTGCTCGTGACGAAATATTATCTCAAATCGATTCGTCTGTCTCGCACCCCGAACTACTGCCTTCGTTTTTCAAGCGATTTCCTATTTGGTTCAACAGGGCTGACTATGGTCCGAAGCTAAGAGGACATTTTGCTTTGAATGAACCTGTATATACTCATATCACATCACCAATCAGGCGTATAGCCGATTTGCTAAATCACTATATTATTAAGTCGTATATTCATACCGAGAAATCACCATTGGCTTTTGAAGAGCTTAGCGAGATGAGCGAGGATATGAATAAGCGGCTTCACGAAAAAAAATTAACAAAACAGCAGTACTATAAGGAAAAAACTGAGAAAAATTCTCTCAGAATATTGCAAAATATATCGGCTGCCAAACTTGACAAATTAGATGACGGCAACTTTGTCAATGTGATACGAGCCGCTATACAGAATAACTTATTGAATAAAAAATTAGAAATATCAATTGAAAAAATGCTAAAATCCGATACTCCAAATATTGTGGTTCTTTACTTGATATTATTTAAAACTGCAAAGGACAGCGAAATCTGGCAAACGACAAAGGAACGCATTTTAAAATTTGTATCCGAAAAATCCGGCTTTGCGGTTCAATTGCTCCATATTTTGGAACAGAAAGAATATATTAAAGCATTGGCTTTCGAGACCAAACAAATGAACTCATATTTTAATACTACAATTATCGCTAATTATCAATCAAAGGGTTTAATTGCAAACAATCCTATCTCCGCCGCAAACAAAAAAGCATCTATGCACGATGCCGCCCTTGCAATGCTCGAACAAATTACAGGTATATCACTTCCTAAAAAAGAGATAACCCCACAGATTGCAGCGTTTCAAAATAAAACTACCAAATCCGCAACCGGTGTCGCTCTTATAAACTATGTAGGCAAACTACTGGAGATTTGTGCAAAAAACAACAAATTGGCTACTCCTCGCTTCGAGTACAAAGTCGAGGGTTTATCTCATGCGCCTATTATTACTTGCTATGCTTCTATTAACTCCAAAGATATTCATATTCAGGCGGAAGCAACGGCAAACAATAAAAAAGATGCAAAACAAGAAGCCTCCGAAAAATTATATCTATCTATTAAAGAACAAGGTTTGGATATAATTCAGAAAGAGGAGGAAGAAGATACAGGAAGCAGTATGAACTACATCGGTGAATTAATGGAATTTTGCCGTAAATACAAACTTCCCCAACCCAAGTATTTCTTTAAAAAACTCGGTGAAAAACGAATGGGCGGCGCATCCTTCGAATGTACCGTAAAAATTAAAATATACGAAGACAGACAGGAATTCCTTGCTTATGCCGGCAGGAAAAAACAATCTAAACAAAATGCCTCCAAGCTTTGTCTTGATTATCTGCGTGCAAATTACGAAGAAGAATAATTGCGATTATCGTTTTTCCCTAATATTCCATACATATATTAAGTTG
>CAZOOR010000123.1:0-2562 GCA_964581505.1 uncultured Hyphomicrobiales bacterium | reverse complement strand
CAAGCCCGACACATCAAGCCGAATATGTCCCCCTTCGGAGGGGGTGCCTGCGGAGGTGGACAAAACCACATTACCCAGCACATCATACACATTAACTACATCGTTTATAGAGCGGTTGCCCGCCACGGCAATATCAATATAGTCCGTAGCTGGATTCGGGTAAACATGCGGTTTTGAATTATCATATTTATTCTCTTCAACTGATAATGGCGTCATTGCTCTATAATAATATATTACATCTGTTGCAGATTCAATTGTATTATTTAATAGTTGAATAGTAGAATCAACGTTTTGATAGTTTTCAAAATAAATAATAAGATATGGTGATCGTAATATATCACCATCACTTGCATCACACATAAATGGTGGTCTTCTAGTAAAATACATAGTACCAAGTTCCTGCTGAATTTGCTGACATTGTGCCTTGAACTCAGGATAATTATTACTTATGTCGTCCACTCCTTTTTCTTCAAGATAGTTAATCATTGGCTCAAAAGGATAGTAATTGGGTGGTAGTGCAACAGAATAATACTTTTTAGCAAAGATATTTAAATATGTGGGAGAATATTCGCATCTGTCAAAGAGAACAGAGTCAGGGTTATAACTTCCCTCACTCCAACTACCAAGTTCGTTGGACTCTTCATGATAATCATTTGGCAAAACCATTTTTAGGCAGCTATCGGCAGGTCTTGCCAAAGTAGGCAAAGAAAAAGCAACTAAAACAATAAGAAACATTAATATTTTCATTTCATATCCCCTTTTAAAATTTGTGAATATTTATATAGATAAATTTCATTCATAATTGATGCAACCCTATCAGTAATAAAGACAAATATGCAAATATGAATTGTCCCTCAAACCTAAAACACAGGAAACAGAAAAAAAGTTACAGTTTTATTTAAATTTTTAAATTTCCTGACAGCAACCATTATTTTGCTGTTTTGTTTTTCGGCTGTTCACGCCCTCGCCCTTTTGGAGAGGGCTGGGGAGAGGAGCAGTTGTTTAAGTCCCCTCTTGTTCGAGGGGACTATAATATAATTTCATCTTGCATATTCATATTTTTTTTCTTAATATGCAAATCTAAAAATAATAATAAATAGAAAATATCTAATAATACTTAGCTTTTTAAAATAAATATTATAATTAATAACAATTTATACAATATAATATGAATAGTTCCAACAAATTAACACGTATAGCCGTAATATATGACGGCAATTATTTTTTGCATGTAAATAATTATTACGCATTCTACCATAAGCGCAAAGCCAAAATCAGTATTAAGGGATTACATGATTTTATTAGGCATAAAGTAGCTGAAGTGGAGGAAGATTCATCAGGTTATCGGCATTGCCAGATAGTTGATGCACATTATTTCAGGGGACGTCTGAACGCTTATGAAGCCTCAAAAAAATCAAATACGCTATTCTATGAGCGTCTTTTCGATGATATTTTGATGTACGAAGGTGTAACAACGCATTATATGCCGCTTAAAGTATCGTCATCAGGCGAAATTCAGGAGCGGGGGATAGATGTCTGGCTTGCTTTGGAGGCATTCGAGCTTTCGTCCCGAAAGAATTTTGATGTTCTGGTGCTTATTGCGTCCGATGGTGATTATACTCCTTTGATACGCAAGCTAAATGCACTCGGTACAAGGGTTATGTTGCTTTCTTGGGATTTTGAGTATTCGGATAATTACGGACGTAAACGGATAACACGCACATCTCAGGAATTGCTCGAAGTCGTTACTTATCCAATTGCAATGCACGAAGAGATTGATAAACGAGTCTCGAAAAGCAGTTTCCAAATAAATAATCTTTTCCTGCAACAGCAGAAGCCGGAGCCTAAACCGGTTATTACAACAACAGATGCAAATGAAGCTGAAGAGGAATTTTTGGATATTGACGGAAACAGTATTGAATTTTCGGGTGAAGTATTGAGCATTCACAACGGATACGGCTTTATTAAAAGGGAGCCGAATAATATATTCTTTCATCATCAATCTGTTATTGGTCTTGAGTTCGAGGATTTAATGCCCGGTACATTGGTTAATTATAAAATAACTAAAAATCCTGCCGGCGAGGATATTGCTATTGATGTGGAAATGCAGGGAGGATAATAGTATAGAAATAATATACGAATAGTATAGAAATAATATACGATAAGTTATACGCAATAAATTAAATATGCAATAAGGCTGTCCAAAGACTAAGGACAGTCTTTTTTATTGCATAGTAATTTTTTCTACACAGTAGAAATTTTTACTACGGGACACTATGTACAACAATTTATTAAATAAGGGCTATATGTAATTGTATTTGCAGGTACTTACGCAATAATTGCAGTTAATATATTTTTCTACACTTTTCTACATTTTTCTACACTTCTATTAAGATTATGCTATTTATCAAAGAACTCGGAGTGAGTGAACACTCATTTGCAATATAATGGAATTGAGATGTGGCGACAAGAAAACGGTTTTAAAAATATTTTTTAAAACGTAGCTATTCACCGCAGGTAGCAAAAAATCAAACCGCACCCTGAAGGATGCGGTTTGGAACA
>CAZOOR010000122.1:0-2568 GCA_964581505.1 uncultured Hyphomicrobiales bacterium | reverse complement strand
GGGCTACTAAGCATATTCGCGAATACATTGTAAAAGGTTTTGTGCTTGATGACGAACGTCTAAAAAATCCTGATTTACCGTTCGATTATTTTGAGGAACTTTTACGGCGTATTCAGGATATACGCACTTCCGAAAAACGTTTTTATCATAAAATTACCGATATATATTCCACAAGTGTTGATTACGACCCGACAAATGAATTGAGTGTTCGGTTTTTTCAAACCGTTCAAAACAAATTGCACTGGGCTATCACCGGAAAAACTGCCGCCGAAATTATTAACGAACGAGCCGACAGCACAAAGCCTAATATGGGACTTACTAATTGGCGTGGTGATAAAATTCGAAAAGCAGACGTTATAAATGCAAAAAATTATCTAAACGAGGAGGAACTGAAAACTCTGAATAATCTTGTCGAACAATACCTTGTTTTTGCGGAAGGTCAAGCTATGCGGCGAATACCAATGTATATGAAAGACTGGATTACAAAATTAGATGCCTTCTTGAATCTAAACGATAGAGATATATTGCAAAATGCGGGAACTGTTTCTCACGAACTTGCTAAATATAATGCCGAACTTGAATATGATAAATTCGGACAAATTAACAGGAAAATGCTTAGCAAAGCAGACGAAGATTTTGATAATGCTATACAAGAAATAAAACAAATAGGTAACGAAAATGAAAAGGATTGATTTTTTTGAAATGGGTGGATTTGTTTTACTTTTTATTTCTATGTTTTTCTTAGAAGGAAATGTAAGATTAATCTCTCTTAATATTGTAATTGTATTCTTTGTGTTTCTCAATAGGATATGGAAACAAGAAAAAAATATAACCGCTATAATTCTGTTTGCTGTTTCGTTGATATTTTTGGTTGTTACTCTGGTTTTAACCGTACTTGATTATAATATTAAATCTATGGAAATCATTTATAAGTCAATTCTTTTAAGCAATGCAATTATATTCATTTATGCGGTTTACCCATCATTAAAGAGGGGTTTCCGGCAGGAATGAGAAATCGGGAATTAATACTTCTATCTTATTCTTGCCGGTGTCCGCCGCGAAACAATTGTGTTTCTCGAAAAAGGGAAGTATAATCCTTCTTTGAAATTGGCTTATGTTATTTCGAAAATATTTAAATTAAATATTGAAGATGTTTTCTTTTTTGAAGACAGCGAGCCGCAATTATGATTATTATTCGTCATCGCTGAATTTATTTTCGATTACCTGTTTAATTGTGTCCCAATCAAATCCTCTATTATTAAGAAAAGATATTAGCGATGTTTTTTGTTTTGATTTTTCTTTACCAGCGATTAGACGCATTTTCTTTGATGTTGCTTCCATTGCTAATTTTAATGTATCTTCGTGAGGGAAAACTTTTTCAACTGCGGCGGTGGCTGTGTCTTTGTCTATACCCTTTTGTCGCAGGTCGGCAGATAGTTTAAATTTCCCTGCGGGTTTGCGTCTCAATGTATTTCGTATATAATTTTCCGCAAATCTTTTGTCGTCAAGCAAATTGAATTCATATAAAAAAACGATTGCTTGCTTAATTTCGGTTGGAGCAAATTTCTTTTGTTTCAGTTTTTCAATTACTTGTTGTTCGGTTCTCGGTTTGTACGAAGCATAATAATAAGCCGCCTGCTTGCAGTCAATAAGATTTTGTTCGGCAAGTATCTTGTCCAATTCCTGCTGCGATAGCGATTGATTTTTCTGCAATTTATACTTCACTACCAAGTCAACGGAAATACGAATACGACATAGGGCGCTTCACAAGCACAGACCCGCTGTTCGATAAATACATTATCATTCTTTACTAATATTTTTCTTCTTCCTAATGAGATTCCTTTAAGAAAAATTTGCTTATTATGTTAGAAATACCTATCTTTGTGTTAGAATAATTTAACATTATGAGGAATTCATGAATACCAAAGCGAAAATCATCTTGATGAACGTCCTTTTGCTCGTTCTTCTCTTTTTGTTGTATTTTACTTTTGACAGTAAATCGTTTCATTTTTTGAGTCTTCCGACTGCCATAATTGTATTGATATCAGTTATCGCTTCTTTTTACATCAGGGCACTGAAAATACGTGAAAAAGAGAGGAAAGAAGGGCAGGCGGAGGAAGACGAATTCAGCGAAATGATAAAATATAAAGCGGGCTTTTATGCTTTCAATATCTCAATGTATATTTGGATGTTTATTTTCTTTTTTAAAAGATATTTCCCCGATGTCGAAACAATGCTCGGCGGGGGGATTCTTGCTTCTGTTCTTGCTTTTTTTATTATGAAGTACAAAGTTAAGAAAAGTTTAAATGAAGAATAGAATAAAAGAACTTCGGGCAAAATACGGTTTGACACAATTGGACTTGGCCAAAAAAGCAGGTGTGCGCCGGGAAACAATTGTATTTCTCGAAAAAGGAAAATATAATCCATCTTTGAAGTTGGCTTATGATATTTCGAAAATATTTAAATTAAATATTGAAGATGTTTTCTTTTTTGAAGACAGCGAGCCGCAATTATGATTATTATTCGTCATCGCTGAATTTATTTTCGATTACCTGTTTAATTGTGTCC
>CAZOOR010000121.1:0-2626 GCA_964581505.1 uncultured Hyphomicrobiales bacterium | reverse complement strand
ATCGAAAGGATAAACGATCACATTGCATCCTGGTCAAAGAGTAATCAGAGTATTACGGATTATTGCAGGGCACAAAATATTCCTAAATCTACATTTTATTATTGGCGCAAGAAGAGTGACCCAAAGTTATATCCGGCGAAATCCGATAAACACCTGTCGAACAGTTCTTTTATTGAAATATCAAATCCTGTGTTTCATGAAAAGTTTTGTTTACACCTTCCACCCTATACACTTGATATACCTGACAGATTTAATACTTCAACACTGTGTGATATAGTTTCAGTTCTTTTGGATAAACGGACAAGTGGTAATCACTCATGCTGAGTTTTCCATCTTCCATGCGTGTGTTTCTATACAGTCAGGCAACAGATATGCGTAAGTCCTTTGACGGTTTGTCAGGGCTTGTAGAAGAAGTTATTGGCAAAGATCCTTTGAGTGGTCATCTGTTTGTGTTTTTCAACAGACGTCATACCATGGTAAAAATGCTTATGTGGGATCGTAGTGGATTTTGTATATATAGCAAGCGTCTTGAGCAGGGAACTTTTGCTTTTAAAAATGACTTTGCCGATTATGAGATAGAAATTGCAGAGCTTTTTCTGATTCTCGAAGGTATTGATCTTGAACAGAGTCGCAGACGGAAACGATATCGATTGCCTTGACAAAAAACATTCAATTAATGTGTTATTTTTCTGCGAATTTACTGATTTTTTTGTAAATTATTATATGTGACTATACCGACTATCCAATCAAAAAAAGAACTTCCTCAAGACAGTGATGAACTACGTGATTTCAGTTGGGAACTTATTCTTCAATTCCACAAACTTTATGATCAATACCAGTTACTTTGCAAGAGTCATTTTGGTAAAAGCTCCGAGAAATCGATCAGTGAAGACTCCGAACAGGTTGAACTGGATGATTTACTTTTGCAGTTGGAACAGGTTGAACAGAGCGATTCACCGCAGGAAGAATTTGTTGAGGTTCCCAGTCACAAACGTCGCATAAGCCATCCGGGGCGCAACGCAATTCCCGATGATATTCCGAGAGAAGAAATCATACTCGATATTCCGGAAGAAGAAAAGAAATGTGATCTTTGCAATAATGCCAGAGATATAATTGGTTATAAAGAGCATTCAGTAGTAGAACGTATTCCCGCACAGTATAAGGTCATTGTGTATAAAAGACCGATATACGGTTGTTCAGGATGTAAAGATACTCTTACAATAGCAGAACCGGCATTGCTTCCAATACCTAAAGGTTTGGCCGGTATTAATTTGTTGACATTTGTTACTTTGAGTAAATATCTCTATCATCTTCCATTATATCGTATTCAGCGACAAATCTATCATGAAAGTCGTATCTGGTTTACACGTTCTACAATGGTCGGCTGGATACGGAAACTTTGCGAATTATTGCAGAGTTTGTATGATGAATTGCTTATTGAGTATCAAAAAAGTCGAATACGACATGCGGATGAATCCCGTATTCCAGTTCAGGAAAAGGGTGGTAAAATACATAATCGTTGGTTATGGGTTGGCGTAAATGCCCCATCCAGTGATAATTATGTTGTGGTGTTTATGTACAATCGTCATCGCAGTAGTAAAGCAGCATCTGTTTTTTTAGGCGATGCTCCCGGCGGTTATTTAATGACAGATGATTTGGCGTCTTATGAATCTCCTATAAGGAATAATTCGTTAAAATCTCAATTGTGTATGGTGCATGCCCGTCGCAAGTTTGTGGAAGCTCTTGATTGTGGGATACGGGTTGATTTTGACAAATGGGTAATACGTAAAATAGGTCAACTATACAGAATTGAGAGATATGCAAACAAAAAGGATCTTGATGCCAAAGCTCGTTATGCTCTTCGCCAGAAATATAGCAGCAGGATACTTACGGAAATTAAGGATAGATTAATAAATCCCGGTTTTACAGTTCTCCCGAAAAGTCGTATAGGTAATGCCATTAACTATATGCTTGGAAATTGGGCACGCATAATCCGTTTTCTTGAGGATGGTGATCTGCCCATTGATAATAATCCGGTGGAACAAATTATCAGACCATTAGCTATAGGTAGAAACAACTGGAAAAAAGCCGGTTCGGAGAATGGCGCGAAATGGACTGCTATTATCTATTCTTTGATTGCTACATGTAAAATCAACAATGTTGATCCACATAAATATTTCCTCGACATATTTATGCGCCTTCCCATGAGAGCAGAAGGACAAAGTGTTAAAGACCTCACACCGGCTGAGTGGAAAAAACAAAAAGACATATCAAATGCTACTACAGATTACCCAAAATCTTAAGCGCTATATGAAGTAATACATTTTTACAACAATTTCTCATGCCTTAGTCTAACGTTTACGAAACATTACATATAACAGCAAAAAAAATTATTATAAAAAGCTAAAAGTAACAGGACAAACACATCAAATTGTATATTATAATAAAACCTATTAGAAGTAGGCTTTATATGTTTGATAAATATCGTGATGTTATGAGAATAACACTATGCTTTAGCTTGGTGTATTGTGGTATAATCAATTCATGTACCCCAAATTCTCAATAAGTTTGCATAGCAAACTTATTGAGAATTTGGGGTGTTTTGTAATTGTCTTATACACCCAAA
>CAZOOR010000120.1:0-2832 GCA_964581505.1 uncultured Hyphomicrobiales bacterium | reverse complement strand
TGTTCGGGGCATTCGAGGATTTGACAAAATGGACATTTAAGATGACAAATAAATTCGAGATAAAGGTATTCAAAGCAATAGGGGTAACAATAAATTTTGACTTAGCCTACGATGAACGCCAATTAGTCGGTTTGCAGTACAAGCAAAATATACGTTTCGGCTTCATTGTAACACCTAATTGATATTTGCTCATCTGATTAATAGTATAAATATCCCACCGGATTATTGTTGCTCGATATATATTATTATTTAAAGATATTTTTTATAATTTCATTTACAGTTGTTAAATTGAAATACATAAAATCTTAATTAACAATAAACAGGTTGAAATATGAACGAAGTATTGAATTATATCGAAAATAATAAGCAGAAGTTTCTTGATGAACTTATAGCATTTCTGAAAATCCCGAGCATCAGTTCCGTACCGGCGAATGATAAGGATACGGCGGCGGCGGCTAATTGGATGGTTGATAATTTCAAATCTTTGGGTATTGATAATGTCCGTCTCTACGAAACAGAGGGGCATCCTATTGTTTATGCCGAATGGTTGGAAGCCGGCGTAAATGCACCAACTATACTCGTTTACGGACATTATGATGTGCAACCGGTTGACCCGCTTGACCTGTGGGACACACCACCATTCGAGCCGACTATTAAGAACGGCAAAATATACGGGCGTGGTACTTCGGACGATAAGGGACAGGTATTTATGCACGTAAAAGCCGCAGAGGCTTTTCTAAAAACAGGTGGCAAGTTGCCGCTTAATGTAAAATTCTTAATTGAAGGTGAAGAAGAAGCAGGTAGCAATCACCTTGACGATTTTATTAAAAATAATACGGATTTATTAAAATGCGATACGGTACTTGTTTCCGATACCGAATGGTTTGCAGATGGTATGCCTTCGATTTGTTATTCGCTTCGCGGTATTACTTTTATCGAAGTTACAGTAACCGGACCCAATCGCGACTTGCATTCGGGTACTTTTGGTGGAGGTGTGGATAATCCTTTGAATGTGCTGTCTTGGCTTGTTTCGCAACTGAAAGACCGCTACGGCAGAATTGCTATTCCGGGTTTTTACGATGACGTTCTGCCGCTTACCCAAACCGAACGCGATGCTTTCAAAAAACTTCCCTTTGACGAAAAAGAATACTGCAAAGATTTGGATATTGAACAAACTTATGGCGAGGCGGGTTATACCACTCTTGAACGTGTTTGGGCTAGACCCTCACTCGATTTGAACGGCATATACGGCGGCTATACGGGCGAAGGAGCAAAAACCATCTTGCCGACAAAAGCAACTGCCAAAATATCAATGCGGCTTGTGCCACATCAGGACAGTGATGACATAGCAAAAAAAATTACGGATTATCTAAATGAGATTTGTCCACCGACAGTCAAGATTACAGTTGATGTTCTACACGGTGGTAATCCCGTTATGATGCCTATTGATAGCAAGAGCATCAAAGTTGCAATGAGTGCATTAGAAGCGGCATTTGGTAAAGAATCTGTATTTATGCGAGAGGGCGGCTCTATTCCTATTGTCGGAGTGTTTGATGAAGTGTTGCACGCACCTACTGTGCTTATGGGTATGGGCTTGCCGGGTGATAATATTCATTCGCCCAACGAAAGTTTTTCTGTTGAGAATTTTTTCGGCGGAATAAAAGCAGTAGCTTTCTTTATGGATAAATTTATAAACGAATAAAAGAATACGTAAATATTGTAGAGACGCTCTTATCGGGCGTCTCTATGTTATTATTTACAATAACAACTATATCGCATTCAAATGAATACTATTGATAAATTGGACGAAGATGAACTAATTGAACGATTTGTACATTCCTCGGGAAAGGGTGGGCAGAATGTAAACAAAGTGGCTACTTGTGTCTATTTGAAGCATATACCTACCGGTATTGAAGTGAAATGCCAACGATACAGGACGCAAGGACAAAATCGTGAGGAAGCCCGCAGACTGCTTTTACGCAAAATTAATGAAATGTTGCAAGCCGACAAACAAAAAAAGAAGAATGCTATCGAAAAGGAAAGACGTAAGAATCGTCCGAAGACTCCGGCACAAAAAAGAAAAACATTAGAGGCAAAACGCCGCCAAGCCGAAAAGAAAAATCGTAGGAAGAAAATTAGTTCCAAGGATTATCAGGAGTAATATCATTAGTGCTTGAAGCGATTATTTGAGTTATTTTCCGCATTGCCTACTATTACTTTTTATTAATTATTAATACGGATATACTTATTTTAGTATTTTTTGGTGCAGTACACCACGAAAAACTATTACAATGGGAAATAGAATATTACAAAATATTGTGTCAATCCTTATGCCGACAATCATTGCCGGCATTATGTTAATTTATTATTATGCAAATGTACATATAGCGGATACATCTAATTATTTTTGTGCAAAAGAAAAAATTTACAATACCTATTTCAAAATGCTTGATACAATACATTTGCTTGGAGACGAATATATTGAGATTCTTCTACGGCGGCAGCTAGCGCTATTACACCGCCGCAATGATTCTACATTGACATATAGAATTTCTACCGGTAACAAATATATACCAAAAGGAATGGCAACACCGCCGGGATTTTTTACAATTCAAACAATGTTGGAGGTTGCCACATCAAGGCAGTTCAACAACGCAAAATTATTTTATTGGCTGGGATTCAACGGGAACATAGGTTTCCACGGATTAAGTTCAACGGGCTACTACTCCAATCTTGGACGCCGTCCCTCATCACACGGTTGCGTCAGAATTGCACGAAATGCGGGGAAGTCGCTCTATCGTAAGGTGCATCGCGGCACGCCCGTTGTCGTTT
>CAZOOR010000119.1:0-2941 GCA_964581505.1 uncultured Hyphomicrobiales bacterium | reverse complement strand
AAGCGACAGAGAGGTTGGCTGTTTTATCCTACATCTTCACAAACTTATACATCTTGCCACCCACACGAATAAAATACACACCTGCCGCCAAACCCGACACATCAAGCCGAATATGTCCCCCTTCGGAGGGGGTGCCTGCGGAGCAGGCGGGGGAGGACAAAACCACATTACCCAGCACATCATAAACCCTGACCGTACCCTTCAGGGTACGGTTACCTATCGGTATATTCACTTCTCCCGTTGTTGGGTTGGGATAAATCAAAGGTTCGTTACCATCTTCATTATTGGGAACATTAGTTGGACCGAATCTACTAAACCATAACCAAAAATCCTCACTACCACAAGATATAATATATTTACCATTATTTGAAACATGAATACCATCCCAATCTCCCGGATAAAAATGTTTTTGTTCTCCGGTCATTACATCCCAAATAATAATACCATGACCTGACGTAACGATATACTTGTCATCGGGCGAAAACTCAATGCCGGTCAGCGAAGGCCCGTTCACCGGCAGTCGCCGCAATAACTGCTTTGTTGCGAAATCGTAGATTTCTACACCGTAATCTGTTGATGCTGTTGCTATAGCTATTTTTTGACAATTCTTTGTCATTCTATATGTCCTTGCATAAGGGAAATAATCAATACTATCCAAGGTTATTGCATCAAATATTATATAATACGATTCTCTTTTATAAAATTCAGGATTATTTGGATGCTCGGGGTCTTCATATACTTTGCCGATTTTCCCCATTATCCTACTGTCATTACATATATACTTTACTTGCGAAAATGTTAAAGATATCATGTTTTCTTCTTCGGGAAATTGCTTTGTCATCTTTATCTGTTTTGTCATTAAATTCCAAATACTGAAACCTTTGTCTATCTGTGATATAAAATATTGCCCATTTTCGGAAACATCAGCAAACGGACTTTCGGTTATTGAAATACCTGCATTTTCCAAGGTATCAATTACCTGAAAAGTATGGGTATCAAAAATTTCAAATACTTTTCTGTTATTGTTAATACGTAAAAAGTTCTCATCGTTATTGAAGAAAAATACTTCATCATTGCCCGGTATTCGTATAATTTCTTCACCTGTAAAAGCATCGAAAAACAAATCCATTTTTTGTCCATGTCCGACAATAATAGAATCGGTCTGTGAAAACTTGACCATATAAAAGCCGTCTATTTGGTCAGTTTTTTTAGTCCATACGGTATCCTCGAAGTAGCTCTGTGCCTTTATGCCCGCCGGCATAAGCACTGCTAATAATGCAATGATAAAAAATAACTTTTTCATTGTGTTTGCCTTATGTTTTTTCACATCCTCCCCCGCCGCTTTGCGGCACCCCCTCCAAAGGGGGACAAACAGGGCTTTTCATTGTGTTTACATTTGTTTTTTTTATATAGACACTCCAAATGTAAGAAAAGTTACAGAGAAATGCAAAATTATTTAATAATTAGATAAACAAATCAAGAGGGCTGGAGTGGGGGCGGCCGTTTGCCTTAGCGCGTGGTGATGTGTGTAAAAATGAAAGCGGATTTAATTGCTTTACCCCGAGTTCGAACACGGAGATATTTTTTATTTAAAATTAACAGAAAATTAACACAATCTTTATTTTCCCTTTACATTTCAGATGTAATTTTGCAGTGATTGTTAATAATTTATTTTTAAAACTTATTTAAAGGTTTTTTATGAAATTTCTTTCCAAAACATTTATCACATTATTGGTAGCAATGATTGTTCTATCATTTTCTACACTGAAAGCGGAAGAGACGAAAAGTTCACCCTTGAAAATTAGCGGGTACATTCAAGCTCAGTTTCAGCATACTTCAAAAGAAACGGGCTTCAAGGAGAACCCATACAATCCCGCCGAATTTGTTAAAGACAGATTTATTCTGCGGCGTGCAAGATTGAAATTTAAATATATCAAGGGGCTTATGGGCTTTGTTTTTCAAACGGATTTCACCAATAAAGGTGGGAAAATCAAAGATGCCTATATTAAATTGAGCGACCCTTGGTCAAAAGTTATTACATTTAAGGCAGGCGTCTTCAATCGCCCCTTTTATGAAGTGGAGTATTCGTCAAGTAAACGCGAATCACCGGAGCGTGCAAGTGTAACCGGCGTTCTCTATCATGGCGAATGTGATTTGGGCTTTGGATTTGTAATCAAACCAAAGGGGCTGTTTCAACTTGATTTGACGGCTTTCAATAATACCTACGAGACTATGTATAAACAGTTCTTGCCGAATTTCGGCGATTATCCTTTCTATGGTATGATTCGTTTGAAAAAAAATATGAAATTTGGTAATCATATAAAAATGACTCTTGGCGCCCATACGCGTATCGGCAATATGTCGGCTAATACTAAAAAAGTAATTCTACCCGAAAGTGATGTTACTGTTATTGATACTCTTAAATATAAAGTCGGAGACGGACTAAGCAGAACTTGGTATGGTGTGAATACACAACTCCATTTTGATTTCTTGTCGGGAATAAAAATTGCTGCCGCATATCTTTGGGGTAACAATGTAGATAAACCGGCAAAGGACGGCTCCGCACCGTTACGTATGAGAAATTTTGCGGGTTACTATATATATTTTATTAAAAATATAGGCAAGGAATGGCAAGCAGTTGTTAAATATGACAGCTACGACCCGAACACAGCTATTAATGATGCAAATATCAGTTCGAAAAACGATTTAACGCATTCGACTATTGGCTTTGGCATTCATAATTATTCGTTCACTAAGTTCAGGTTATCATTGTGGTATGATATGGTAAGTACACAAACTAACGGTGTTTTCAAAGAATCGCCGGTAAATAATGTTCTTACTTTCCGCGCACAAATGAAATTTTAATTAACCCATTTATATATTCTTAACTGAGGAGAAAGATATGTTAAAGAAAACATTAATCGCAATTGCAATTGTTGCT
>CAZOOR010000118.1:0-3089 GCA_964581505.1 uncultured Hyphomicrobiales bacterium | reverse complement strand
AAAGACCGTTCCGATTGCTTTCGTTAATAATATATTATTAACGGCAACTATGATTCTGTAACAAATCGACAACTTATGTGTATTTAATATTGTGAGACAGTCATAATCTTTATGATTAATAATTTATAAAACAGCAAAACGTCTTAATAAATGTAATATTAAATATTGAAAGAAAACTAAATAATGGACGGAAATTTTTCAAATAGAGTAAACGATGTAATACGATTGAGCAGAGATGAAGCGTTGCGACTCGGACACGATTATATAGGGACGGAGCATCTTCTTCTCGGAATTATTCGCGAGGGCGAAGGTATTGCAGTCAAAATATTAAAAAATCTCGGGCTTGATTTGTTCAAACTCAAAAAAGCGGTCGAGGATACTGTTCGTTCGTCAAGCAGTACAATTACTATTGGCAATATCCCATTGACAAAGCAGACGGAAAAAGTTCTAAAAATAACATATCTCGAAGCAAAGTTATATAAATCGGAAGTAATCGGCACGGAGCATTTGCTATTATCGCTTTTACGTGATGAGGAGAATATAGCCGCACAAATTTTGGGACAGTTCTCGGTGAATTATGATGCAGTCCGGCGAGAATTAGATAATATTATCTCCGGCAAACCGAGCGGTACGGATAGTAATCGACCGATAATTTCAAAATCATCTCATAAGGAAAAAATCAAAACTCCGGTTCTGGATAATTTCGGTAGAGATTTAACAATGATGGCTCTCGAAGGTAATCTAGACCCTGTAATTGGTAGGCATAAGGAAATTGAGCGTGTCTCACAAGTGCTGGCTCGGCGAAAAAAGAACAATCCTGTCCTAATCGGTGAACCCGGTGTGGGTAAGACTGCCATAGTAGAGGGATTGGCGTTGCGCATTGTCAGCCGAAAAGTGCCTCGCGTTCTTTTCGATAAGCGTATTGTAACGCTTGATTTGGCTTCATTGGTGGCGGGTACTAAATATCGCGGTCAGTTTGAGGAGCGTATGAAAGCGGTAATCAATGAACTGGAAAAAGCAAAAGATGTTATTCTATTCATTGACGAATTACATACAATTGTCGGAGCGGGTGGAGCATCGGGTTCGCTTGATGCCTCTAATATGTTCAAACCTGCACTTTCGCGTGGTGATATACAATGTATCGGTGCAACAACTCTTGATGAATATCGGCAGTTTATCGAAAAAGATGGAGCCTTAGACCGAAGATTCCAGAAAATACTTGTAGAACCGCCGACTGCTGAGGAAACAAAGATTATTCTTACGCATCTTAAAGACAGATATGAAGAACATCATAATGTTAGATTTTCAGATAAAGCGGTTGATACAACTGTTAGACTTTCGGAGCGATACATCACCGATAGGAATTTCCCGGACAAAGCGATTGATGTAATTGACGAGGCGGGCGCCCGCGTCCATCTTGCTAATCTTGATGTGCCGAAAGTAATCCTAGAACTTGAAGAGCAAATAGAAAATATCAGACTGCAAAAAAATCAAGTTGTCAAAAATCAAAATTTTGAAGAAGCGGCAAGGCTTCGCGATGAGGAAAAGAAATTGCAAAGCGACCTGGAACGCGAAAAAATTGATTGGGAAACCAAAGCAAGCGAGACATATTTTCCTGTTACCGAAGATGATATTGCAGACGTTGTTGCAATGATGACAGGGATTCCCGTTAATAAAATTGCAGAGAGTGAATCGACCAAACTTATGGCTTTGAGAAATAATCTTGAGAAACATGTCGTTGGGCAAACCGAGGCGGTAGAGAAACTTGCCAAAGCAATTCGCAGGGCAAGAGCCGGCTTGAAGGACCCGAAGCGTCCTATCGGCTCCTTTATGTTCTTGGGACCCACAGGTGTTGGCAAGACAGAACTTGCCAAAGCACTTGCAAAAGTAATGTTCGATAGTGAAGATGCCTTAATTCGTATTGATATGAGCGAATATATGGAAAAATTTACTGTTTCGCGTTTTGTCGGGGCGCCTCCGGGATATGTAGGCTACGAAGAAGGCGGGCAGCTTACTGAAAAAGTCCGCAGAAAGCCATACAGTATTGTCCTTTTGGACGAAATAGAAAAGGCACACCCCGACCTATTCAATGTATTATTACAGGTATTTGATGATGGCGTACTTACGGACGGCTTGGGCAGGAAAGTCGATTTCAAAAATACTATTATCATTATGACATCGAATGTTGGAACTAAGGATATTAAACCGGGCGGAAAAATCGGATTTGCCGAAGCCTCACCCAATGATGAAAACGAACAGATGAAATCAACAATTGAGGAATCCATTCGCAGGTTATTCAATCCCGAATTTATCAATCGAATTGACGATTTCATTGTATTTAATCAATTGGAAAAACAGCATATTTATAGTATTATTGATATTCAACTTGCCGAACTGCGGAAAAGGCTGAAAATTAACAGTATGTTCCTTGAACTTTCCGAGCAAGCAAAGGACTTTTTAGTTGAAAAAGGGTTTGATAAGAAATACGGAGCAAGACCTCTGCGCCGTGCTTTGCAGAAATATGTGGAAGATGAATTGGCAGATAGAATATTGAGAAATAATTTGCAAAGCGGATATAAAATTACCGGTGAGATGTCCGCAACGGGCGATAAACTTGATTTTGTTTTCACCGAAATTGAAGTAATTGACCAAAGTAATGTCTTACCCTCCGCCGACTTTTCAGCTCGCAAATCAATTAAAGATGACGACAAGATACAGAGTACGGAAGATTTGAGTGAAACAGACGAGCAAACTGAAGCAAGTAATTGAAATAAATAATTTGTGATTTTCTAAAGCGGGCGGCTAATATGGCTTGCCCGCTTTTTTTGTAATTGTAAATCAATAATGACACATTATAACACACAGTATTTTATATTATTTATTGAAATCCATTAAGTACAAATTGTTAAACTTTTTTTTGTATTTTTGTATAATAGTAAATAAATTAATATTTCAAATTTTTCTATTGTATGCCATTGAGGATAATACTATGAGCGAAGAATTGATACAAAAGGATTTGATAAAGAACCCAGCCAAAATTGGTAAATGGGATTTTTATAATATTGGAGCGACAACAATTAAGCAACTCA
>CAZOOR010000117.1:0-3236 GCA_964581505.1 uncultured Hyphomicrobiales bacterium | reverse complement strand
TTGGGATATATTACAGTTTTATTATTTTCATTGTTAATACTGCTTGTTCCGAAAATATTCTCGAAAATTTGAGCATATTCATACGATTCGGCACAAGTACTAACAGCGTCCCAATTAATCGACCAAGTCATCATACCAAGTAAATCAGGGTATCCACCATTTTTTTCAAGTGTATATAAGCCCGGTTTTGCGCCGCTCCCCATCAGATATTTAATTGCATTGCGAACATGAACGGGAAGTGTGTAGCCATGTCCTGCGGCTTTTGGACATGCAGGCAGACCGACAGCAATTTTATTAGCCGGCAAGCCTGCAAAATGCCCGCCATTAGTTTTGAAGCCATAAATAACGGCTTCGCACATTGCTACAATAAAATCCGCTGTTTCCTGAATATAGATATTTCGGTCAATCCCGTACATTGAGCCGCTGTTGTAGAGCTGAGTTTGTAAAATGTCAATTGAATCCCGCAGTGCATCAATAATTGGTAAATACGCACCCCACACACCACCATAGGCAGATTGTCCACCTTGTACATAGGCGGTTTCCGGTGCCATAGTTAGTATTAATTTTTTGCCGAACCTTTCTCTATATGCGTGCATTATTCGTTTTACCGCATCAATCATATATATAATATTGGAATCAATAGGGTGCTTAATTGTTCCTCCTGTCATATTAATTGAACCGCTTTCGAGGTCGAGGTCAATTCCATCAAAACCAAAAGTATTAATTATTTTATTAATGGAATTTACAAAAATATCTCGTTCGGCATAAGTATTGATTTTAACGAGTGTACCACCTCCACCAATGCTAATTAGAACTTTTTTCTTCTTCTGCTGTAATGTTTGAATTTGCTTAATAAAATCTTTTTGAGATAATTTAATCGGTTTAAATTTCATATCGTAACTTGTGCCGTTCTTGGGCGAAGCAAATGCAATTTCAATGATATTATATCTACTATCAATAAAATTAAGCGGAATATATGGCGCCTTTGAATAATCCCAGTTGTGAAAATATCCGATTAGAGCAGGACGAGGCACTTGTGCAAATGCTGTGCAAATTGATAGAATTGCAAACAAAATAAATGTTTTGACAAAAGATAGTTTTGCGTTCTTTTTCATTTCTAAACTTAAAAATAGATACAACAATTATTACTTGTTTGAAATTAATAATTTTTCTTCAAATAATAATCAAAAACTATTAGATAATTGTACATTAATGAAGAATAATACCGGAAATTAATAATACTCTTAATTAATTCTATTTCAATTTAAAAAAATTTCTTAATTTGTAAGGTTTAAGAAATGGAATAAGTATAAAATTAACGGAAGAATTGATGAAAACACAAATAGAACCATTTAAAATCAAATCAATAGAATCGATAGCAATAACAACGGAAGCGGAAAGAGAAAGATTTATCAAAGAAGCCCATTATAATACATTTTATTTAAGGTCGGAGCATATTACCTTAGACTTCTTGACAGATAGCGGCACAACTGCAATGAGTTCCAAGCAGTGGGCGCAGATGATGGATGGAGATGAGTCGTACGCCGGTTCAAGAAGTTATTATAAATTTGAGGATAAGTTAAAAGAAATTACAGGCTTTAAGCATATTATCCCCACGCACCAAGGACGTGCCGCAGAGCGGGTTCTCTTCAACGTCATAGGTGTAGAGGGAAAGACAATTCCAAATAATACGCACTTTGATACTACTCGTGGAAATATTGAATTTCTCGGAATGAACGCTGTGGATTTACCGACTGAGCTAGGAATTAATCCGGCGGCAGAAGGTGATTTTAAAGGGAATATTGATATAGACAAATTGAAGAGTTTGATTGAAGAACGAGGCAAGGAAAATATTCCGCTTGCCATGCTGACTGTTACAAATAATAGTGGTGGCGGACAGCCTGTTTCAATGGAAAATATTCGAGATACCAAGCAGTTATTAAACCAATATGGGATTCCTCTTATTATAGATTGCTGTCGCTTTGCCGAGAATTGCTATTTTATTAAAAAGCGTGAAGCGGGATATGAAAATAAATCAGTGAAAGAAATAGCATTCGAGATGTTCAGCTATGCAGATGGCTGCACAATGAGTGCCAAAAAAGACGGGCTATCAAATACGGGCGGCTTTATTGGTTTGAATGATGATAAATTAGCCGAGAGATGCAAAACGAATTTAATTGTTACGGAAGGATTTATTACTTATGGCGGTTTGGCACGTAGAGACCTTGAAGCGCTTGCAGTTGGTTTCGACGAAGTACTCGAAGAGAATTATCTTGAATATCGCGTAGGACAAGTTAAATATCTTGGCGACACATTGCTTGCCGCCGGAGTTCCAATATTAGTTCCTACCGGTGGACACGCTGTCTATCTTGATGCCAAGCGATTTGCTCCTCATATAGAGCCGGAGTATTTTCCCGGTCAATCTATAGCTGTTGATATATTTAAACGCGGCGGCATAAGAGCCGTAGAAATAGGCTCGGTTATGTTTGGTAAGAAAGACGAGAATGGAAAACATATAGCCCCGAATATGGAATTGGTTCGTTTAGCGATACCAAGGCGTGTTTATACAAAGAGCCATATTGACTATACGGCAGAAGCGATAATCGACACTTTTACGAATAGAGACAAACTGCGTAAAATGAAAATAGTGTGGGAAGTCGAATTCCTCAGGCATTTTACTTGTAAATTCGAGTATATTTAGATAGTTACTATCATTGATTATTTTAACAAAACGTGGGTCATTATTGATTCACGTTTTGTTTATACCATTCAAAAAGTGTAAGGCAAATCTCCAATAGTGTGGAAAAGTTTACGTAGTGTGGAAAATATCTGACACTTTTTTGCTTATTGTTTGCATATTTACTTGTTTGTATGTAAAAAATCTGACACAATCATTGTTTTTTTACTAATATTACTATAATATAGTGGGTGCAAAAATAGCAATAAAACGATTTGGTTGTTGTTCTTAGTAAAAGTGGGAAAATTTGCTAAAAAATATAAAGACAACTAATAGTTTTATCTTACAGAGGGTTCATAAAAATAGACATATATTAAACTAATAATAGTTTTTAATTAATTTATTATAAACAATTTGAAAGGATTCAATGATGAATTCATTAACTAAGTTTAGCATCAAGAGATTTCTTGTTGCATTTATTATGCTCTTTGCCTTTATGGGTAATCAGCAAGCAAAAGCCCAACCGGGTGGTTATTGTAATATTTGGCCACCGCCGGAT
>CAZOOR010000116.1:0-3306 GCA_964581505.1 uncultured Hyphomicrobiales bacterium | reverse complement strand
ATAATAACCATCTTGATTATTATAAAGCGCCCAAGTGCCTATCGCTGTATTATTATAACCTGTAGTATTAAACATAAGAGCCTCGGCACCTATCGCCGTAATTGATTTGCCATATTCATTATAATAAGCGGCATTATATCCAATCGCAGTATTCCAATATCCAACAGTATTATTAAATAATGCTTTGGAGCCAACAGCTGTATTTCTTATTGCTTTTGCAGTATCTTGAATTCGGGGCGGATATACTTGGTTCATATTAGTACCATTTTTATATAAAGCACTATCGCCAATTGCAACTTGGTTACCCCTGAACGTGTTACTATAAAGCGCTTGATTACCAATTGCGGTATTCGACCAACCTGTTGTATTGCTAAATAAACTCTGATAGCCAATAGCTGTATTATTAGCCGCAGTTGAGGCGTTCAAGGCTTCGTAGCCAAAAAGTGTATTATGCTGAGTTCTATTGATTCTGCCGGATTGGACATCATTTATCCTGAATACTAAATCCACATCATCAATAGTTCCAAGAAAATTATTTGCTGGATTAGTCCCCTCATTACCGGTCAATGACCATGCTAAGCCATAAATATCATTAAGTTCCGAATATCTTTGTACTTGCGTAAGTGTTACAACGCTTGACAGCACCCAACCGGAACTCTGTGGAACCATCATCTCGGTTCTAATTCTTGTATCGGCAAAATCAACAACATCGCTTAAATCACTACTATTATTTACTGAGCCGGTTCCGACATGTACAATCACAACAGCCATGTGATTAGAGCGGATTCCGGTAAATGTTTCCTGATATAAAGTAGCACCGGCTCTTTCAATTGTGATTCTGACATCTAATAATGTATTTGGCAATATCTGCCCGGTATTGTCCAAAGCAATATCTTTGTACCAAAAGTTTTCTAATGATTTTGCCTCCCTTGTCCAAATCATTGCCAAAAGAAAAAGCGTAATAAACAAATATCTTTTCATATACCAACCTCAAATAAATACAATTATTAAATTATTTCCATAATAACAAAAATAATATATCAAAAAACAAGCCATTAATTGAATTAATTAACAACTTATTACAAATATAGTAAATAAACCAATACTATTAAAGACAAAAACATCTTAATAATAATCCCCTGATTAGTTAAAACAGGGAATTATCATTACAAATTGTTCTCATTTATATATTATTGAAAAGTGTCCAAGCACCATTCACGTAGATATAAGTTAATTTGCTATCATTATATGCAGTACCGGCAATTGTAACTGCATTTCCCCCACGCAAATTTATATATAATATCTGGCCGTTTGTACCTGAAGGCAATGTTACTGTTATTGCCGCAGTTGCATTAATATCCATAACCATTGTACCGGTAGGAATAGCATAGCCTGAGCCGGTTGACACGGTATTATATTTAGTTACAAATGCCGATTTCATCGTTGTTACGTCTGCTGTTGCATCATCACCGAGTGTAACATTTCCGGCTACATTAATACCTTGACTAAAAGTAAATTCGGAATTACCAACGTTATACCCCAACGAACCATCATTCGAACCACCTCCGGATGTGCCAATCCGAATAGCAGTCCCGACAAATACCGTAGCCCATCGTCTTGTCGACGAGCCAAGATTATGGGAATTATTATTAGGTATTAAGTTGGAATTAATTGTTCCATTTACAGATAAATCGGTATAAACTCGTGCGTGTTCCACATGCAACCAATCCCAACGATTTGTGGCGGGAGAGTTCTTCCCAATCCTACGTGTCCCTGAAGTACTCGGCAAAATATCTCCGCTTAGTGTAATATCACCGTTTAACGTTGCATCTCCACTTTTTAATATCGTGAAGGCATCAGAGCGGGAAGCGTCTGCTGTCCCGTTACCAATATTAAATAATCTATCAGCCGCATCAAATGTAGTCGAACTGTTTGGAGTGTACGTAGTTGCAAAAAGTCCTATTACTGTTTCGCCATGAGATGGGGCAGTATTATCTCTACCACCTGCAACTGTCGAATAGCTACCGGACGCCGTATTGTTCTCGCCGCCGGAGATTGTAGAGCTACGCCCACTACTTATATTGTGCGCACCACCACCGACCGTAGCTATGTAACCACCGGACGTGTTATTGGCACCACCTGAAATAGTAGAATAATTGCCGTTTGCTACGTTAGTAGCATTTTCTCTATGACTTTGTAAATCAACGGCATCTAGTCCGCGTGAGTTTCCGTTTACAAAGTTGGCAACCGATGGGTTATCCATTTGTATGCTTCCGTTTGCGTTAAGTTTTAAGGAATTATTTATTGTTCCCGAGTTTTCTACTCTAATCTCGGTTGGCGTTCCATCACTAGTACCGATAAAATCAGTTCCTGCTGTTGTGCCGCTATTACCTTTCAAATTCCAGCCCGTACTACTGCTTCCGCTTGTTAATTCAACAGTGGTTTTCAAAATAGATGATACAACCCAGACACCGGCTGAACCACCATTGTCTGTTGTTGCTTTTATCCGTAGATTTTTTGTTGCGGTTACGCCGGATAAAGGTCCTGTTACATTTGTACCGCTGCCAACTTCCACAGTATATGTTCCGAATTGGTCTGTTGGTACGTTCGAATGATTCTCTTCAAACGCTACTGTACCGGAGTTAATTAATTGAATATTGACGTTAATATTTGTCGAAGCCAATATCGCCCCGGTTCCGTCAAATGCAATACCGGTGTAATTAAAATTCGTAAGCGAGTATGAACTTACACTAAATAGTATAAAAAATAGAATTGTTAAACTAATATATACTCTTTTCATTTTATCGCCCTCAATATTTTTAAAATAATTTTCAAATTACAGTATAATTACTAAATGAATTATTCAAACAGTAAATCCCTCTATAATATCTATTAATAATATGTAATTAGTAAAACTTATTCAATATTATTAACGAGATTATATACAAATATAATTAAATAATTGTATCTTACAAATATTATGATTCTATATCAATATATCAGTGTTGTTTGGTATATGCTCATTTTATAAGTTTTATTTCATTTATTAGCTTTCGCGCCCTGTGTGTCAAACGCTAAAAAAGGTTGACACAAACGGAGGGAAATATATGGTTAAATGTAGCTATATTGTCGTCGGGTGTGTATTTTATTCGTGTGGGTGACAAGATGTATAGATTTGTAAAATTATAAAGTTTCCCTCTGCAAGATGGGTGTTCTGCCTTTTAGGAGTTAGGATTCAGGGGAACAGCTAAATACACTTTAACCGCATCCTTCAGGGTGCGGTTTTGTTTATTGTTAATAAAAACA
>CAZOOR010000115.1:0-3376 GCA_964581505.1 uncultured Hyphomicrobiales bacterium | reverse complement strand
CTTCGCGACATCTCTCCTTAGCAAGGAGAGAAAAAGAAATGCAATTATTATTTTCTCCTCCTAATTTTACGAGACCTCAGCGGCAAGGACGGGGAGGTGTATTTTAAACAGCAGAACACCCCGCCGCTTCGCGGCACCCCTCTGCGAGAGGGGAATTGAAAGGCAAACAGCCACTCCTCACCCCAGCTCTCTCCAAATAGTCCCGTCTTTCAGCTTCGTATTATAAATTTTTTATGAAACATTATGAATAATTATTCGTAAAAGAAAAGGATATTATTTAAAACAAAGAGAGAAATTATAGACCGTTTTTTACAAATTACAATATTTACAGACAAGATTTTTGTTAAATGATGAAGGAGTAAAAACAATGAAAACACAAACAATAAAAAAAACGGGTATTGTATCAATTCTTGCACTGGCGATTATTTCGCTTATAATGATTCTAACTTCCAATATTAATTCTTCTCTATTTGCCGCAGGCAAAATCGGTGCAGACCAACCCCCTGTTCAAACAAGTAATAAGGTGGACGAGTTGAATAATGCTTTCCAAGATGCGAGCAATGCCGTAATTCCTACTGTGGTCAGCATTAGTGTTGTGATAGAAAATAAAGTGTCGGAAAATCCGATGCGGGAGCAGTTCCGTGAATTTTTTAAATTTTTCGGACATCCGCTCCCAAAGGGAGGTGGTGATGGCGAAATGTTTGAATCCCAAGCAAGTGGTTCCGGTGTGGTTATTTCACAGGACGGCTATATTGTAACAAATTTCCACGTAGTCGATGATGCAAAAGAAATCACTGTTACAACAAATGACAAAAAGGAGCATAAAGCCGAATTGATTGGCAAAGACCCGCTAACTGATTTGGCTGTGATTAAGATTGACGGAGATGGCTATACACCGGCACATCTCGGCAATATAAATGATGTAAAAATCGGAGAATGGGTTATTGCAGTTGGTAATCCTTTGGGACTAAATTCTACAGTAACAGCAGGTATTGTTAGTGCAATAGGGCGTGGTGGTTTATCTCTACTACGACAGCGTGGAGCGGCGGCGGTTGAGAATTTTATTCAAACCGATGCGGCAATTAATCCGGGTAATAGCGGGGGTGGGCTTTTCAACCTGCATGGCTCATTGGTAGGCATTAATACTGCAATTGCCACACGAACAGGCACGTATATTGGCTATGGCTTTGCTATCCCCGTGGACTTGGTAAGGGCGGTTGTCCGTGATTTGATTGAGGACGGAAAAATTGACAGAGGTTTCATCGGTGTTACTATACGCTCTATTGATGAACTAATGGCTAAATCACTCGGACTTGATAAAGTGGAAGGCGTTTTAGTGAATGATGTAATGCCCGAAAGTGGTGCTAGAACAGCCGGCATTGAACCCGGGGACGTAATTATCAAAATAGACGGGAATAAAGTTTCGGAATCCAATGAACTGCAAAATTATGTTGCCAAGAAGCGTGCAGGTGATAAAGTTAAATTAACACTTATTCGAGACGGGAAAAAGATAACAAAGACGGTAACTCTTAAAGCTCGGGACGGTGATTTATTCACAGAAGAAAGCACAGGTGTCCCGGGAGCTAACAAGGAGCAAACAATTAAGAAGTTCAAGCAAATGGGGTTTTCGGTTAGGAATCTGACATCAGACGATAAAGAAGAACTTGACATTAAATATGGAGTTTTGATTACTAAGGTTAAATCTAATAGTTCCGCTTGGAAACGCGGGCTTATGCCTGATGGTGTAATTGTCAAAGCCGGCAGAAGAAAAGTAAAAAAAATAAAGGACTTGGAAAAAGCATTTGCGGAAAAAAATTCAGGTGATGCAATTATGTTGCAAGTGAAATATAAAGATACATTCCGTATGATTGCACTTCAAATTCCATAAGCATTTGCAATATACTTAATTAATAAAGAGACTGCCCGTAAAGAGTAGTCTCTTTTTTTTCACTCACTTGAGCAACGGGAGAGGAGGTGCGGCTGTTCAATAGCCGTGAGTTTCAACTTGTGATAAAAAATTCAAGAGAATATACAATTGAGTAGTTAATTATCTAAACCGTATATTTTGTAACTATGTTCATCATTGCTTTTTATTCTTCACCTTCATCTACTATCGTATATATAGTGTGTTGTGCTGCTTTTAGTTATTATTATTTATTAAATTTACTATGACTTTTATCATTGTTTCCTTTTCATCGGATTTGCTTACTGCTATCATTAAAGTTAGTGCTACCAAGGCATTATCAGCAATTCTCTTTTCTCCTTTATCGGTGAATAGCAATTTGTTTTTTTCAAGAAAAAACAAAAATAAAAAAGCCGCTATTCTCTTGTTTCCATCTATGAAAGAATGATTCTTTACAATAAAATAGCGTAAATTTGCCGCTTTCTCTTCAATACTGGGGTATAAATCAATGCCATTATAAGTTTGATAAATTGTAGCAATCGAACTTTTTAAAGAATCATCTTTCTGGCATCCGAAAAACTCGCTATTTCCGTAAGTTTTCTTGACTAATTCAATTTGTTTAACCGTTTCTTCGTATCTTAGTTGATAAACTTCCTTGCGCAATGTATTTTCAATTTTTAATGTTTGGTAATCATATTGGTCAAGTATTTCAAGAGCATAAGAATAGTCGGAAATAATTTTTAATAAACTTCTACTTTCATCATTTGTAAGTTCTTTGTATTCAAGTGTATTTGCAAGAATTTTTATAGTTTCTTTTAGTTCATTAAGTTGTTCGGCTTGCTTCTGTAATCGTTGTTGATTAATAGCATAACCTTTAATCAAATAATCTTTTATTATTTGATTTGCCCAAATTCTAAATTGCGTTCCTCTTTTTGATTTGATACGATAGCCAACTGAAATAATGACATCAAGATTAAAATAATCTACTTTATAGATTTTTCCATCGGTTGCAGTTGTTGCAAAATTTGCAACAACTGATTTTTTATACAATTCACCATCTTTAAAAATATTTCTGATATGTCTTGATATAACAGATTTATCTCTTTCAAAAAGTTCGGACATTTGATTAAGATTTAACCAAACAGTTTCTTTATCAAGTTTCACTTCAATCGAAGTTTTGCCCTCTTGTGTTTCGTATATTTTAATTTCAGAATTTTCCATTAGACAAAAATACAATACTTTTGACATTTCAAAAATTTTTTCTTTAATTGTCTTGTTCTATTATGTTGTTCTACGGTTTTACTTTGAGTAGTGTGGGTTTTCAGCTTCACAATGAGTGGCAGACTGTGTCTAACTAACAGCCATACCCACCCCAGCCCTCTCCCAATGGGCGAGGAGGAAAGGCAAAAGGTCTAGTAAAAAAAACTTCCGAGTATCATAAGTATTCGGAAGTTTTTTAATTATAACATTTTT
>CAZOOR010000114.1:0-4079 GCA_964581505.1 uncultured Hyphomicrobiales bacterium | reverse complement strand
GGAGAAGGCAATAATGGAGGTTTCGGAAAATCTTGTTCAACTGATTTGATTTCACCATCTTCGAACAGAAGGCTGGTGGAAATTACCGATGCCATAACATATTGACTGCCGCCACTCATAAATGGAGATGTAACTGCGGGCGCAAGATAATTAAGCACATAATTTGTTTTGCCCGCATTGATAATATCCTTGAATGATTGATGAGTGAAGCCTTTTGCCTCACAGCCGCGGACGAGTTCTTCGTGTCCGTCAGGATATATTCTATATACTTCGACAGCAGGAAGCGAACGGCGAATTTGTCCACCGACAGCAAGCCCTTTTGTCAGCCGGAATAATGTGGTAAACATAATATTCTGGTCAATTAATTTCCTTACAACAATACCATAGGGTAGTTCACGGTCTTTTACAAGTTTCAGCAATTGTTTCTTGAGCTGTGTATATGTGCGGCTATGCTTTTTGTCCGAACTAATGGTAATATTGCTAAACATAGGCGCCCCACCACGCTGATGTCCATTGGATTTACGAACCCGCTTTGTAGGTACTCGCGAAGACAAAAGTCCTTTAAGATAACCTTTTTTTACCAACAGGACGTTTTCGGATTTAACGCCTTCGTCATCAATTAAATAATTTCCCATCAACTCGGTTCCGCCAAAATATTTTAGTGCAGGTTTATCATTTACATCGAAAAATTCGGGAAGCACTCTGCCACCTATCTTATTCTGAAATGCTGTAAATCGTTCGTTATCCTGAATACCACTCTCGGTCAGCTGCGAGCGTTGTGTTGTCAAATTAGGTACAAAAACCTGAGCAAATATCTGCGAAGCGGCTACCCTATCAAATATAATCGGACCGGAATAGGCATCATCAAGTGTTGGAGCATTTTTCAATTTTGCAAGTAATTCGGCTACATTTCTTGTAGCGGTTAATAATGAATCCTTTGCAGGCAAACTTTTCGGTGAACGACTAAACGCCGTATAATAATTCGCCAAAGGCATACCGTCTTCGGCTTGTGTTGCCGCAACAATTTCTAATCCTGTATAGAAATCGTTTTTGATATATTCCATACCTTCACTATTCACATAGTAAATAGTAGCCGGCAAGTATTCAACACCGACCGAAGAAATATCAATCTGCGAATATTTTGTAAAAATGGAGGACAGTTCCTTTGTCAAGTTCTCGAAGTAGGGAGTATCAAAGTCAGGATAGTGTTCTTTATAGTAATGCTTATCCGGTTTCACTTTTAGGAAATCGTGTGTAGTATCCTTGCGAAGGCGGCTTTTAAGCGTAGTTTGCTTTTTAGTAAAAGTTTCAGCAACCTGCTTGTAAGCGGCATCGGTCGCCAGCCAAAGTTCACGGCGAAGAGCATTATAATCTAATTCAATAGGAATTTTGCGATGTTTAAATGATTCCTCTTGGTCACCACCACCAAAGAAACTCAGTCCGAAGTCAAAGAAATTTGAATTATCAAATTTATAATCACCTACCCTAACGCCAACATTTAGTTGAGCCGATGGAATATCACGGGATTCCGTAAGACTTCCGTATAATGCTTTTACTATATGACTACGTCTAATAATTAACTTATATTCAATATAATAAGGTTTATCAAGGGACTCAATCTTTAGTTGCCCAAGCGAACGGGAAATTTCGTCTCGCATTGCTTGGAGAATATCGTCATCAGTTCGGGCAAATCCGGGCTGAATGAAAATTGTAAATAATAAAAATAATGTTATGAGCTTTTTCATTATATTCTAATTACTCCTGTTAATTTGTCAATAGCAGTTTTAAGTTTGTGTGGGTCTTGCGAGCCAAATAAGATTTTCTTTCCGTTTTGCAAATGCAAAAGGACTCCTAAATTCCCACGTACATTGTAGCAATATGTATTTTGTTTGCGATTATATCGTATTCCCCAGCCACCGAAATCGCGAATCGGACGATATTGTAAAGTCTCGCAAGAAACAATATCAACGGCTTTAAGCATTTTGAATTTATTAAGCAGGGGTACAAAACGAAAGTAAACACCATCAGCCCTAATAATGGTTTCCAGACGTGCCACTAAGAAAAAGATGAGCATTACGGTAGAGACCGATACGGCAAAGAATGTAGTGATAATCAGCATAGTGTCCGACATTGCCCTATTGCCAAATGGAATTTGCAGCACTAACTGGGTATATAGTCCGTAAATGCTTCCTACAAGCATAAAGAGCCATATCAACAAAACGGCAAAGAGCCATGTTGTTTTTCTGAACCACTGTGTCTCGCTATGTAATGTTTCGGCTGTCATTGGCTTTTCTTTGTATTAGGTGCCGGTAATATCGGAACTTTTGCTTGGGATTTGGCTTTCTTCTGCGCCTCGATTTGAGAAACCAGCAATGATGGCGAACTTGCCGAGACAGGGACACCACCGGATTCAGCACCGCATATACCGTTGAATATACCTACTTGAACACTCGTTGCCAATATATTCTTAAATGTCGTTAGAGGTGTACCGATTAAATCTACACCTCGAACAATTTCATCGGGTCTGCCGTCTGCATATATTTTATAAACAAGCAATGGAAGCACATTGAAGGCGTTCGGCACAGTGCGTCCAGTGAAAGTAAAGCCACCCTGCACGATAGAAAAATATAATCCGTATTCCTTTGATTGCTTTTTCAATTCCTTGCGAAGCATATCTTTTAATTTTCTCACACTGACGGTTTTTTTCGATATAACAAATAAATTGGACTGCCGCGAAACAGCGCTATAACCTGCTTGTTTCCTGCCATGTCCATTTGAATGCGGAAAGCCTTCAATCGGTGAACGCGACATCAGAAAGCCCCTAAATTTTCCGTCCTTAACGCAAACAACTTTCTGTCCTTTCACGCCTTCGTCATCATAAATATAATATCCGGCAAGTTGTACCCCGTTCCGCTCTCTAATTTGCGGCTCAAAAACTACATCAATGTAATCCGGTAAAATTGTCTCACCAATAAAATCTTTGAATGTCTGACTGGAATTCGGGTCTTTTTGCCTATGCCCCTCCACACGATGACCGAAAATTTCGTGGAAGAATACGCCGGCCGCCTCACCGGATAAAATCGCCGGTCCCGAATATGTTGTCATAGTCGGAGCATCTTTCAAACCTTTTAACAATTGGAGCATTTGCTTAAGGTCTTTCAGCATAGTTGCTTCATTGGGCAAGTCCTCCGGTTTGAAAGCAAAATAACTTTTATACAAAGGTAAGTTCATTCCGTCTTCGGCTTTTGTCCGTGCGGAAATAAATACGCGAACAGTAGGTTCATACCAGTCAAGTTCGCTCCCCTCCGAATTAATAAAAGTCTTATGGAGCATTTGTGCCGAGAAAGAGACACTGCCGGCATATATCCAAGGTTCTGCGGCAAATACGGCAGAAAGCCGCCGCAAACGTGCCTTCCATTCATCTACATTATAATTAAAGTTAATAGGTTTGCCATAATATTTTGCGGGTTTTTCGTGTGAAAAATCAGCAGATGTATCTTCTTCTTGAACTTTAACCGCTTTATTTGTTAATACTTTTTCATAACGTTCGGCGGCTTTCTTGTAGTACCTATCCGTGGAATACCATATCGCTTGCCGTATTGCAGTTTCGTTATCATCAAGAGGTAGTTGCGTAGAGAACCTGCCCGAACCAAAACTAAACGATGCACCACGGATAATATGTGTATTATCCAATTTATGATTACCGACACGTAAATCAATGTCCAGAATTCTTCTCTGCTGCTGATTGTATGACTTAATCTTACCAAATGATGCAACAATATCGGTAGAATTAATCTCGTTTATTTCATAAGAAATGAAATACGGTGGATACTCCTCACTTTGCAAGCCCTTCATAGAACGTTGCAATTCCGTTTTAGCGGCTCTCATTAATAGTGTTTCGCCTGCCATTAGGTTTGCAGAAACTAAAATTAACAACACTAAAACAATGAACTCAAATCTTTTCATTATACCCGAAAATTATTTTTTAAAACTATTAATATATTGACGAACAAGTGTTGATATTAGGATAATATCAGAAAAGAAATACTAAGGATATATAACGAGGCAGTCCGCAAAGA
>CAZOOR010000113.1:0-4186 GCA_964581505.1 uncultured Hyphomicrobiales bacterium | reverse complement strand
TATTTTTTTATTTACAACCAATAATTTGGTGTTTTTATTAACTCCTTGTATTGTAAGGGTTGCACCATGTTCGGCATTTATATTACCATTGAGGTAGATATAGCCTGAACCTTGTGTTTTTAAATTACAATTTCCGGCTATCAGTAAAGAACCGTAAATATTAATTCTTTCAAAATCTTCGATAACACCTGATTTATATGTTAAAGTTCCATATATATACAAGCCTTTCCAAGTTTGGCTACAACTTTTAACAAGCCTGCCTCCATCAATTATCAGTTTACCGCCTTGCTCAATAATAATTTTACTTTGTTCTGTAAAACTAACTTTATCTTGTATTACTAATTTAGCATTTGATTTTATGATTAAGTTACCTTTTATCGGATGATATTCCGACCATACAATATTTGTTCCTGTTATTTCAACGGTTTCGGAATTAGAAAAATAACAATTTTCAACTTTATAACATCCTGTATTTTGAGCATCAGCTCTGTAACTACTCCATTCTACTCTCTCTGCATCACCAGTAGTTTTCCAAATATAAGTATAACAATCGTCTGTGCTTATAACAACTTCATTATATCCGTCATTATCTATATCTCCGATATAAGGTGTTCCAACAAAAGCACTACCATTATCAGATTTGAGTCGCCATCCTACACATTCTGTTCCGTCAGAGTTGTATGCATATAATTTTCCGTTAGAATTTACTATTATTTCAATATCATTGTCGCTGTCAATATCTGCTAATATCGGAGATTCGCGTTTAGCTGTTCCTGTTATAGGTATAGGGAAACCGGATAATAAATTGCCTTTTTTATCAAAAGCATATAAGTTGTTATTATCTGTTACAACTATTTCAAGATTTCCATTATTATTTATATCGCCAATAGCAGGTTGGGGAGTTTCTTGTATTTCTGAATATAAAGAAAGATGAATTTGCCCGTTCCACTTGCCTTGTACAAATGAGCCATCAGGATTAAATGCATATAATGTGCTGTTATTTGCTCTCCCAATAATAATTATTTCATTTGTACCGTCATTATCAATATCAGCAAGCACAGGATTTGCCCCAAAATTCATTGAATTATTTGAATAGATAGGATTACTATTATTAAAATCAGAACCATCATAATTGAAAATATAAACAGCCCCAGGATTTTTTGTTCCCAAAATTATCTCTTGATAACCATCATTATTTAAATCGCCAACTGCCAAATATCCAAAAGAATACCAAATATTATTTCCAATTTGTTTTTCCCAAAGTAAATTACCTTTATAGTTAAATACACTTATTTTTTGTTTTTCTTGATTTGTAATAATTTCCATATAACCATCGTTATTTATATCTGCCAAAACAGGACTTGAATAGGATCTATGCCCCAATTCTTTTGGGATAGCATTCCATAAAGCATCCGGTTTTCCGTCGCCATCTGCATCTTCATTTTTAAATCCAAATAAATAACCTCTTTTTTGAGCATAGTAATTACCTGATGTTGTAACAAAAATTTCGCTAGTGCCATTGTTGTCAATATCTGCTATCGCAGGTGCAGACCACAATTCTCCGCCATCTGTTTGCCCTGTCGAATTTGGTGGTAGTATTATTTTTGCGAAACCACAAACATTTGTTTGATTACCATCTATATCGTATAATTCTTCGCCGGAAGACTTAAATCCCATTATTAAACCGTCTCGATTATTGATATAAGATAAAAAGATTTCTTTTTTATAATTATTATCAATATCTATAACTGTTGGAGATGCTGATGCTTTGTTGGCTGAATTTGTAACAATCGGAAATCCACCGTGTCTGTCTAGTGATGTCCACGCTTGGTGCGGAGTAAATTCCGATACCTTACGTTCATTGCATGTGCCTGAAACCACACTTATTTTGTAGTAATATTCGCTTAATTCGTCCACATCTGCATCGTAGTACATTGATGTTCCGCTTACAAGAAAATTATTAACTTTTTCGTAAGTTCCGTTTATTTCATCGGCTCGATAAATATTGTAACCTTTAAAATTACCGGAAGGTGCTGTCCAAGTTAATGTAATATCATCTTTTCCTGAGGAAAAATTAAAATTTGAAATCACATCGGGTAAAGGTTCCGAAATATTTAAATCAAAAACATCAGTTTTGCCGTAATTATCGGTTACGGTTAGTTGAAATATTAAATCTTCGTTATTATAATTATTACCGACAGTAAAAGTAAAAGGATTTGCATTTACTGCTTTTTCAAAACTTTCAATATTGCCATAGCTCTGCGTACTGTTTGTAATTGTAACAGTACCGGAAGGCATGGTTGTTGAGAGAACTGCTGTTAAATCATTTGCAGTAATTGTTCCGTAGTTATGAACATCAATAAATAATTCGCCCTCATCTCCCTGCGAAAAAGTATTTGTTTCCGTTCCGTTTACTAATACGCTTCTGTTACCTACATCAAGTTTTGAACTTTTTATATTTATGAAAAAATCTTCGGTAAAAGTTCCTTGTCCGGAAGTTATACTTAACTCGAAAGGTATTACTTTACCGGTGAAAGTATTGTTCTTGGGGGCAGTAAATGTGTAATTTACAATTGATGTGCCGGATTGCCTCGGTGCAATATCAGGGTATGCCGAAGTATTTTGAGTAATTACGGTATTTGGTTCGGTAGTGGATAAAACACCGGAAATTCCGCTTGCGTTTTGGTTGCCGGTGTTACTTAATTCTATACTTAAATTTACAGTTTCACCCGGTTCTATACTTCCGTTTCCGTTTTGATCGGTTATGGTAATGTTATTTTTATAAAGGTGAACACCGGGATTATTTTGATTTACCAAAATTGTTGCCTCATAAGGCTCTGCATTATGGCAAGTTACAGTTAATTTCATTTCGCCATGAGTATCAGGTGTTATGTCAAATTGAATGTTTCCGCCAACTGCGGTTTCTGTGTAAGCCAAAACTTCGTTTTCTTTGTAAAGACAAATTTTTGCTGTTTCGCCGGCAGGAAATCCCGTTACATTAACATTAAAAATTGAATTGCCTGTGGTTACCGAACTATTATGTGCAACATTCATTGTAGCAGGAACATCCGTATAAATTGAAAGTTCGGGGTCGCCGAGTAGTTGCATAATTTTGTATAAATAGCTTGTATTACTGCAACTGTTTGATGTAAAATTATTTGTTAATCCTATTGTGCTTATGTTGTTATTATAAAGTGTATTAAAAAATTCATAATTGTATTGATTGCCGGAAACTGTTGCTATTGACACAGAAGCGCCAAGAAATGTAACACCTCCGTTTGGTGCAGAAAGCCATTGCTCGCCTATGTAAAAATCAGATTCGATAGGACAAACCTCACAGCCTCCGGATAATAAAACAGGATATTTATTTGTTGTAATCAAATTTTGAAAATCAGCACTACTTATACTTGATGTAGTATGAGTAGTGCCGCATAGCCCTAATGCAAAAGCACTTGAATGGTCAAGATGATTTACTATACCGTATCTTTGATTTAGCTGCGTTATTACACCCTCGTGAGTGATGTATTCATCTACAATAGGAATACCGCTTGTTGAACAATTGCTATCAAGAGGATAATAAGCCGGACACCAATCAGGATGTGAAGTTTTCCAATCGGATTGATATTCGTGCATAGTGTATTGTTCGGAATTATCGGAAAATTGTTCGGTTATTTGCCAAGTTCGGTATAGACCTAAGATAGAACTTCCCCAGTCTCTTTCATAAATTATCCCCCCGATATTCAACTGTTTATTAAGCCACGCACCGGCAGGGATGCTTGGGGATAGAGAACAGCGGGCATAAGTGAAATTCTTGGTTAAAAATAAATCAACCTCTTCTTCCGTATCAACAGGGGCACGACCTACCGCTATATCAGGTGTGAAATCGCATTTGTCAATTGTTCCATATTCTCCAAAAATAGTATTTCCATTATCATTCCAATTGTCATCATAGCCATCTGTTGCTGACCAAACAGCCGAATAGTATAAATCGGTAGGCATACCGGGTATCCATCTAACCGGCACAATTGAAGCGTTTCCGCCGAGCAGAACATATTCGGTTCCCCAAAGTTTGTGAGCATCTTTTATAAATTCGCGTATTTTTTCGGCAATATCAACACCGGGATAAGCATCGCGAATTGCATCAACGGTAATAACTTTTGCAGGTGTTCCGCTTTGGGTTTTCCAA
>CAZOOR010000112.1:0-4201 GCA_964581505.1 uncultured Hyphomicrobiales bacterium | reverse complement strand
ATTGAAATAACAAGTATAACAAATTCATTATTTAGCTTTGCCTTTCTTTCCTCTCCTTGCTTTAAGGATAGGGCGGTGAATGTGTATGATTTGCAGGGTATGTGATATGAACCCCCACTCCAAACAGCCGAACACACCACTCCGTCAAAAAGTTCGTCATTCTGAGCCAAAGGCGAAGACCGCCAAAGGTAGCGGCGAAGCCAATCCATAAAGAAGGCAACGACGAAGCTAATCTATACTTTTCGCCTGTTCGCCCCCTCGCCCTTTGGAAGAAGGCTGGGGTGAGTGTCCAATTCAAAATAATTTTAAAACCGTTTTCTTGCCGCCACATCTCAATTCCATTATATTGCAAACGAGTGTTCGCTCACTCCACGTTCTTTGAAAAGTAATAGGAGTATGCAGAAGAAATTTAGAAAGTGTAGAAAAATTACTATCAATCTCTCTTTAAATAATAAAAACCGCACCTTAAAAGATGCGGTTTAAAATGTCTTTCATTAATGCCTAAACAAAACAACTTATCAAATGAATTCCTGCGAATTAATCAGCTGTTTTGCTCCTTAATTGCGGCACGTTTACGTTTGGTCGGGTCAAGCTCCATTTTTCGCAATCGAATAGTCTCGGGTGTAATTTCAATAAGCTCGTCTTCGGCTATGAACTCAATACACTGGTCAAGAGATAATTTCTTTGGTGGACGGAGAACGACAGTAGCTTCCGATGTAGAAGCACGCATATTCGTAAGTTTTTTCTCTTTTGTGATGTTCACATTCAAATCGCTTGCTTTATTGCGTTCGCCAATAATCATACCGTTATATACTTCCGTACCTACTTCGATGAATAGTTCGCCGCGGTCTTCCATAGCATAGCTTGCGTGTCCCGTTGCGCGACCTTGCCGGTCTGCTACAAGAGCGCCGGTATTTCTCTGTGGAATAGGACCGAACCAAGGTTCCCAACCGTCAAAAATAGTATTCATTACACCGGCTCCCTTTGTGTCAGTGAGAAACTGACTGCGGAATCCAATCAACCCGCGTGCCGGAACTAAAAATTCCACATTGACGCGTCCGGCTCCATTATTTGTAATATTAACCATCTGACCCTTTCGCTCCGAGAGTTTGGACGTTACAGTTCCGATATGCTCTTCGGGTATATCCAAGAACACACGCTCGACCGGCTCGTGTTTTTTCCCGTCAATATCCTTTGTAATAACAGCAGGTTTGGAGACCATAAACTCATAACCCTCACGCCGCATTGTCTCAATCAGAATAGCCATCTGCAATTCGCCGCGACCACGCACTTCAAAAGCATCGGCACGGTCCATATATATAAGTTTAATGGCTACATTACGCAGTAGTTCCAATTCGAGACGGCTTTTCAGTTGCCGTGTAGTCAGGAATTTTCCCTCACGTCCGGCGAAAGGACTGTTATTGACATAGAAAATCATAGACAAGGTTGGTTCGTCCACGTGAATACGTGGCAGTGGCTTTGGCTCGTCGTTCGATGTAATCGTATCACCGATTTGCACGTTTTCTATTCCTGCAATAGCAATAATATCACCGGCAACGACTTTCTCGACCTGCTTTTTCTTAAGTCCGCTGAAAGTAAACAATGCCGAAAATCGTAAATCTTTATATGTTTTATCGGCACCGATAAGAGAATAAGTTTTATTTAATTCTAAAATACCGTTATGCAGTCTGCCGATAGCAATCTGACCGACATAGGAATCATAATCCAGATTTGTAATGAGAAATTGAGGAACTGCTTCATCATCTGCTTCAGGTCCCGGTATTTCCGAAATAATAGTATCAAACAATGGTTTCAAATCTTCGGAGCTATCATCAAGTTCACAATGTGCCACACCTGTTTTAGCAACCGTAAAAAGAATTTTAAATTCGATTTGCTCATCGTCAGCATCTAAATCAATAAATAAATCGTGTACCTCGTTGATTACCTCTTGCACCCGTGCATCGGGACGGTCTATTTTATTAATAACAAGAATAATCGGAAGTTTTTTATCCAATGCTTTTTTCACAACAAAGCGAGTTTGTGGCAAAGGACCTTCGCTTGCATCAACAAGCAATAAAGCCCCGTCCACAAGATTAAGTGAACGTTCGACTTCGCCGCCGAAATCGGCATGACCGGGTGTATCCATAATATTAATTTTAATATCATTATAATAGACTGCCGTATTTTTAGCAAGAATAGTAATGCCTCGCTCGCGTTCCAAATCAAGCGAATCCATTACGCGGTCTTCGACCTGCTGATGGGCTGTGAATGTACCGCTCTGACGCAACATAGCATCGACCAGTGTTGTCTTGCCGTGGTCAACGTGAGCAATGATAGCAACATTTCGGAAATTATCTTTTCTCATTTCATTCAAAATATATAATAAAAACTCTTATAACGCTGTTATAAGAGTTTTATTTGCATTAGGTTAATAATAATCTGATTAATCAATTACAACCATACGTTTTGTTTGCCGAGTACCGGTAGAACTAAGTGAATAAAAATACGTCCCTGCCGATAAAGTTCCGCTATTTATTATTACGGAATATTCACCTTTCTTCAGATTCCTATCAAGCAATGTCTTGACGGTATTTCCGTATATGTCAAATACTTCTATTTTATAATGTCCTTCGTTTTCTATAATAAAATCAATAGTCGATGAACCGCTTACAGGATTGGGAGTATTCTGTTTTAATACGTTTTTCATCACAAGTTGCACTTGGCTGAGCGTTCTGGCACAAGAATTAATACATATTTTACACATAGCATTGGATTTTAAAGGCACATAGAAATCGTCATCTTTCCAAATAATTTTTTCCAAGTGAACATTAGTACACGGCTCATCACCAACAAGTGTTAAGAATGAAAAAGTATAGAGTGGCGATGTATATATGTCACTATCCACTTTGCCGAAAAATGATACAGTACCGTCTTTATTGTATTGAAAATTCGTATTAAGCGGATATAACAAAGTGCGATTGAAGCTAAACACAATTTCATATTCCTTGCCCTGTGCAGATTCACTGTAAACTGAATCCAGAAGAACAGTGTATTTCAGGGTATCACCATAAGAGCGTGTTGTAGTATCAGTCGGACAATCTAATGATAGAACAGCCTGCGGCGAATTACCTACGACATCGAAATATTTAGTATCCTTTATACTTAATTGGTTAAATATTCTTTTATAATTCTTTCTTAATTCCTCCATTGTAGTTGCATCAAAATACATACCGCCTGTTTCACGGGCAATTCTAGATAGCGATGATTCAAATTTTCTGCTACCAATTCCTATTGTGAAAATTTTAATCTTATAACGTTTAGCAAAATCAATAACCGATTTCTCCGTATACATAAAACTACTTTCATCTTTGCCATCTGTAAGAACAATTAATACCTTAATATTTTTTCGATTTTTCAACTTGGACAAAGATTGAATACAAGCATCATAAAAGGCAGTACCACCAAAAGCTATTACAGGTAGAGCATTTAATAGCTTTCGTTTGTTTGTAGTAAAATCTTGTGCCACACTGAACCAATCCCCAAAAAGAAATACAGCGGCTTCATCTTTTATATCTTTTGAATAAATCATTGATTTAATAAAAAGTCTTGCGGCAATACGAGCCGCGGATAGACGCGAATGATTCGGTTCATTTGGCATTGACTTTTCCATACTACTACTAATATCAAAAAGAAGCCCTATTGAATGGCTCTTTCGAACACATTCCGTGTTGATAAATACACGCTGGCTATCTCTACTTCCATTGATAGGCTTATAAAGTATCTCATATTGCACGTTTCCCCCTTTTTTCAAAGTATCGGGTTCATGGAAAGTTGAAAAAAATGGTGGTTTCAATGAATCAATATGACTAATAATTAATGATGAATTGCCTATATTTTTAAAACTTATTTTTTGTGTTTTTTCTTGCAAATATAGGGTTTTACCAAAATCTACTTTTTCAGTACTTAATTTAAGATGTGAAATACCATTTTGTGCAAAAATGCTTACCGAATAAAGCAAAATAACAAGTGTAACTATTTTTTTTAACATAATAAATCCTAAATATTTTTTAACTATTAGTCGCTCTTAAAACATAAAACTTATAAAATTGAATTATGTTACATCATTTTTCGTTTTAATCAATTACGACCATACGTTTTGTTTGCCGAGTACCGGTAGAACTAAGTGAATAAAAATACGTCC
>CAZOOR010000111.1:0-4366 GCA_964581505.1 uncultured Hyphomicrobiales bacterium | reverse complement strand
AAGAGATAGCCTTTTTTAGATATACTATTCCATATTTAGTTCATTGCTCGTTTTGAATTAATCCGAATGTATAAAATATATTTATGTAAAGAAATAGTTACTTATCTTAATGTTCTCTTCTGTTTTTATTAAATAATATATTGAACATTCTATTTGTATTACTTAAAATATGTTACTATTTATCAAAAAATACGATTGAATGAAAAACATTTTGTTTGTCTATAAGATTGTGTTGGTGCGGCACTAGCAAAATAGATAAGAAATATTCATAGAACTTCTTGCAAAATTCCAAAATTTATTGTATATTATAAATGCGATTATACATGTGATTAAACATGCGGTTATAGGTTAAATAAATAGAAGGGTTTTATATGAAAAGGCACCTACAAATTGTAGGAGTGTCAATAGCGGTGTTGATGCTCTTAACGACAAATCGGCTTATTTCACAGGGTTGGGACTATGAAGAGTTTAAGCCGGACAAGAATTTATACAATATTCAAAAATCTTTTAATACTTACTGGGTTGATAAGAATATCAATGAAAAAGGTAAGGGTTGGAAGATTTTTAAGCGATGGGAATGGTTCTGGCAACAGCGGGTTTATCCTGATGGGAAATTTCCTAATCCCTCGCAAACATATTTAGAATACCAGAAACGCTTGCAATATGAAAAAGACGGAAATGATAATACGCTGACGGTCGGCTCATGGCAGAGTGTCGGTCCAACTTCCGATACGGGCGGTTATGTTGCATTAGGGCGAATAAATATAGTACGCGAACATCCCGCAAATTCCAATATTTTATTTGCCGGAGCGGCTTCGGGCGGCTTATGGAAATCAACTGATGGTGGGCAGAATTGGACAACAAATACAGACGGTCTTGCTTCGCTCGGCATCAGCGATATTGTCTTTGCCCCGAATAATTCAAATGTAATGTATCTGGCAACCGGAGACGGTGATTATACGGATACTTATTCCATTGGAGTATTGAAATCTACAAATGGCGGCTCTACTTGGAATACGACAGGGCTTAGCTGGACTACCAATATCAATAGGTCAATCTATCGCTTACTGATTGATCCGAACAATGCTAATGTCTTATACGCCGCAACTAATAACGGTATATACAAAACTACAAATGCCGGCAACAATTGGTCATTGATTTTTTCCGAAATGGCTCCAAGAGATATGAAACTAAAACCGGGAACACCGTCAACTATATATGCGGCAAGAAATGCTTTGTACCGTTCTACTGATAATGGAACAACATGGACGCAGCTGACAAACGGACTTCCTGCAAGTGGAATAACGCGTATTGAACTTGCCGTTACACCGGATAGTTCAGATTACATTTATGCAGTTATTGCCGGCAACGGTTTTCTTGGTCTTTATCGCTCAATTGATGGAGGTGATTCTTGGACAGAAATGTCAGATTCACCGAATATACTTGGCTGGAGTGCTACAGGTAGCGACCAAGGTAGTCAGGCTTGGTATGATTTATGTATTGCCATAGCACCCAATAATGTTGATGAAATTTATGTGGGCGGAATAAATATATGGAAATCAACAAACGGCGGTACGAACTGGACAAGAGCAAGCTATTGGAATAATTCCTATCCACCGGTTGTTCACGCAGACCAACACAGTTTGTGGTTTGCTCCGAATAGCAATAGACTATATGTTGGAAATGATGGAGGAATTTATAAAACAACAAGCGGTGGCACAAATTGGACTTGGCTAGGTAGCGGGCTTGCTATCACTCAATTTTATAGGCTCGGCACTTCTGCAACTAATGCAAATATTATGATAGCCGGCTCCCAAGATAACGGAACCAAACTAAGAGATAGTAACGGCGACTGGGCTGATGCTTTCGGTGGAGACGGTATGGAGTGTGTTATAAGTTATAGCAACCCTGATACTATGTATGCGGAATCAAAATACGGATTCTTGAAAAAGTCAATTAATGGGGGTGCAAGTTGGTTTAATATGTCTTCATTACCTTCCGAATATTATTCCGGGTATGGCTCGTGGATTACTCCTTTTGTAATGGACCCGGACGATGTCAATACTTTATATATTGGTTATCGCAATATATTCAAAACAACAAACGGCGGAAATTCATGGACGGCAATTTCCGCATTTACTTCCGGTTCAATTCAAGTCTTGCAAGTAGCACCATCCAATCACGATTATATCTATGCAAGTAAAGGTACAAGCTATCTAAAAGTAACTACGGACGGCGGAACTAATTGGTCGCAATATCAATTGCCCGGTTCGACTATGCTAACATATATTGCTGTTGATGATGATGCTCCCGAAAATATTTGGCTTACTTTTTCCGGTTATTATGCTAATGACAAGGTTTATCATTCCACAGATGCCGGACAAACTTGGACGAATATTTCCAATTCACTACCTAATGTCCCCGTCAATTGTATAGTTCATCAAAAGAATTATTATGACAGAATCTATGTCGGTACAGATATAGGGGTTTATTATAGAGATGACAACTCCAACGGTTGGGTTTCGTTTAACTCCAATCTCCCTAATGTAATTATTAACGAATTGGAAATACAGTACAATAGCCAAAAAATCCGTGCCGCAACCTACGGACGCGGTATTTGGGAATCCGATATATCCACAACAATCGTCAGCACTCCCGTTTTGAATTCGCCGGCTGATAGTGCCACAGGAGTACTGATAAATAACACATTAGTTTGGAATACAGCAAATAATGCAACAAGCTATGTTGCACAATATTCAACAAATTCCGATTTCTCATCAAGTACGGAAACAACAACAAGCGACACAAGCTGGTCAATTTCAAATCTTGATTTCGACACGCGGTATTATTGGCGTGTCAAAGCCTCTGACGGCAATGTGAATACTCCTTGGTCGGCAGTTGGCACATTTACGACTGAAGAGCTTGTTCTATCTTCGCCGGCATTGTCTTCGCCGGTAAATAATACAAGTGATGCCGATATACCTATCACCTTGGAATGGAACTCCGTTACTTATGCGCAAAACTACATTGTGCAATATTCAACTGATACCAATTTTACAAATAATACGGAAGTAAGCGTTACAAGCACAAGTACCGAACTTAGCGGATTAAACGTTGCCACAACATATTATTGGCGTGTCAAAGCAAGTGCAGATGATGTAGTAAGTAGTTGGTCCGATGTAAGGAACTTTACAACATACGCAACTACACTCTCAGCACCCGATTTGACTTCACCGGCTGATAATGCCACAGGGATATCGAACAATCCTACATTATCTTGGGATACCGTTAGTGGTGCAGTTAGTTACTATATTCAGTATTCAACTGTTTCAGATTTCTCAACAAACACAGAGACGACAAGTACAAGTACATCGCTTTCTCTGTCTAATTTGAGTTTTAATACAACATATTATTGGCGTGTCAAAGTTTATAACGGCAGTATTTATAGTAATTGGTCTGATGTAAGGGAGTTTACTACTGAAGTATTAGTATTGAGTTCGCCTTCGCTGTCTTCGCCATCGAATAATGCAGACGACATTTCAATAAATGTAACATTAAATTGGCAATCGGTAGCAAACGCAAGCGGCTATGTATTACAATATTCAACTGTCTCGGATTTCTCGTCCAATACAGAGATTACGACAAGTAATACATCATATTCACTTTCAAGTTTGACATTTAATACAAGGTATTATTGGCGAGTTAAAGCAACACATAATACTACTTCGAGCCAGTGGTCTTCTGCTTGGAATTTTGTTACACAAACGCTAACCTTGGACAGACCGAGGCTGATATATCCGAGGAACAGAAGAAGGAATTATCCAATTACGGTAACATTCAGATTTTCTGCTGTTGATAATGCAACCGGATATGTGCTAAAATATGACAGAAGGTCTAATTTCAGAAATGCAACAGAAGTAACAAATAGTACAAATTCTTGTACAGTTACATTTGATTATAATACTTGGTATTACTGGCGTGTCAAAGCTACAAATGGAAATGTTAGCGGTAGATTTTCCAGAACACGCAAGTTCAAAACAAAAAGTGCAAAATATGCTATGCCCGGAGATGACCTGCTTATTAGTGATGAAGCATTTACGGTCTCACCTAATCCTGCTGTTTCACTTGTGAATTTCGGATTCTATGTAGATGAAGAGACACGTATTGAACTTGATATTTATGACCTGAACAGCAGAAAAATTCTTAATGTCTTTGCAGGGTATATGAGCGAAGGTGAGCATACAAAAACTATCAGCACATCGGAGCTTAACAATGGTATTTATGTTGCTGTTTTAAAGATTGGTGATAGAATAATACCAAAGCGTATAATAATACTGAAATAACATTTTTTTATTACATTCAACAA
>CAZOOR010000110.1:0-4696 GCA_964581505.1 uncultured Hyphomicrobiales bacterium | reverse complement strand
TTTTTGTAGTTAGATGTATTATTATGATTAATACATACCTTCCATACCACCGCCCGGCATAGGAGGAAGCGGTTTATCCGGTTCGGGTTTTTCAACAATTGCACATTCTGTTGTCAGCATAAGGCCTGCAACAGAAGCGGCATTTTCGAGTGCCACACGAGTAACCTTTGTCGGGTCAATTACGCCGGCATCAAATAGGTCTTCGTATTTTTCGCTAAATGCGTTGAAACCGTAAGAACCTTTTCCGTCTTTGATTTTATTAACAATAACAGATGCTTCCAGACCGGCATTCGTTACAATTTGGCGAATTGGCTCTTCGAGCGCTCTTTTCAAAATAGTAACACCTACTTTTTGGTCGCTATTTGCAGGATTCAGTTTGTCGAGAGTATCAACAGTTCTCAAATATGCAACACCGCCACCAGGTACAATACCTTCTTCGACTGCGGCTCTTGTTGCATGTAGAGCATCTTCGACTCTTGCTTTTTTCTCTTTCATTTCGACTTCCGTTGCGGCACCGATTTGGAGAACAGCAACACCACCGCTCAATTTAGCAAGACGCTCCTGAAGTTTTTCTCTGTCGTATTCGCTTGAAGTTTTTTCAATCTGAGCTTTGATTTCATTAATTCTTGCCTTGATTTGCTCATTTGCACCCGCACCTTCGACTATTGTTGTATTGTCTTTGTCAATCACAACTTTGACGGCATTACCGAGCTGGTCAATTGAGGCACTTTCCAGTTTGTAGCCTTTTTCTTCGCTAATGACAATACCGCCTGTTAATACAGCAATATCTTCGAGCATAGCTTTACGTCTATCTCCAAATCCCGGAGCTTTTACGGCGGCAATTTTGAGTGTGCCGCGTAATTTGTTTACTACAAGTGTTGCAAGTGCTTCGCCTTCAATATCTTCGGCAATAATTAATAACGGGCGTCCCTGTTGCGAAGTTTTTTCGAGCAGAGGAAGTAAATCTTTAATTGCTGAAATTTTCTTATCGTGAATCAAAATATAAGGATTTTCGAGAATAGTTTCCATTGATTCGGAATCAGTTACAAAATATGGAGAAAGATAGCCGCGGTCAAACTGCATACCTTCAACAACTTCAAGTGATGTATCCGTTCCCTTTGCCTCTTCGACTGTAATTACGCCGTCTTTACCGACTTTTTCCATTGCTTCGGCAATCAAACTGCCTATTGTCATATCATTGTTTGCAGAAATTGCACCTACCTGTGAAATTTCCGTTTTGCCTTCAACTTCCCGACTGAGTTTTTGAAGTCCTTTTATAACTGTTTCAACAGCCAAATCAATCCCACGCTTCAAATCCATAGGATTAGCACCGGCTGTAACATTTTTCAATCCTTCCGTGTAAATTGCCTGTGCAAGAACTGTAGCAGTTGTTGTGCCATCACCGGCAATATCGCTGGTTTTTGACGCAACTTCGCGTACCATATTGGCACCCATATTCTCAAACGGCTCTTCCAGTTCAACTTCCTTTGCAACTGTAACGCCATCTTTTGTTACGGTTGGAGGACCGAATTTCTTGTCAATAATTACGTTGCGACCTTTGGGTCCCAAAGTAACTTTAACGGCATTTGCCAGCTGGTCAAGTCCGTTTTTCAATAACGAACGAGCATCAAAATCATATTTAATCAGCTTTGAACTCATAATTATATCTCCTTATTTTTATTATAGTAAAATTAAATTTCAAAATTAATCGATAATCGCAAAGATGTCTGCTTCTCGCATAATTAACAACTCTTCGCCATCAATAGTAACTTCGGTACCGGAATATTTTCCGTAGAGAACTTTGTCGCCTTTTTTGACGCACATAGCAACTTTTTTGCCGTCATCGGCTATTCTGCCGTCTCCAACAGCAATAATCTCGCCCTGCATAGGTTTTTCTTTTGCAGTATCGGGAATAATAATGCCGCCTTTTGTTGTTTCTTCGGCTTCTGCGGGCTTTACGATAACCCTGTCGTGTAATGGTGTTAAACTCATAGTTCACCTCAAATAATTATGTTAAACATATAAAAAAGATTATTTTTAATTTGTTAGCACTCAATTAACGAGAGTGCTAATGGTATTACGCAAAATGATTAATTCTATTGTTTGAGTACGCAAAAAATTTATTAAAATTTTAATAATAAATTATTTTTATTTATATTAGTAAGTTAATATCTAACTTATTGAAATAGTTTCAATTTATTTGTTCTTCCAATTAGAGCATTTACAGTTTTGTAACTTTTCAATAAGAAAAATGTTTTTATTTATTAAGTATGAAAAAAAGAACTATTTATTATAAATTATTTAGGAGATTTTATGAGATTAATAAAAAGACTATCAACCTTTATCGTTGTAATGCTATTCTTAGGTAGTCTGTCGCTTTATTCACAGGGACCGGATTTGATTGCACCGATTAATTCGGAAACATGTGTTGATACAACGCTTACTATGTTTATGTGGAATGAATATCCCGATGCAATTGATTATAGAATTGAAGTTAGTACTACGGCTGATTTTTCTAATATCTTGATAGATGAAGTAACTAATGGCGATACAACATATACTAGTTCCGCCTTACTTGCAGGTACGACTTATTATTGGCGTGTATATGCCGTATTTACACCACCGGACCCCGATGAAGTCTCGGCAACTTGGAGTTTTGTTACTTTGAAAAATCCTCCTGCAAGAATACAGCCTGCTAATAATAGTACTTGTGTTGGAAAAACATATAAATTCAAGTGGGAAAATATTACAGATGCAAAATATACTTTTCAATTATCCAGAACCGCTTCTTTTGATAATTTAATAGAAGATAGGAATAATTTAGACGCAGATTCATTGACTATAACTTTACCCGAGTATAATCAAAAATATTATTGGAGAGTACAAGCCGAATACGGTGTTTGTGTCACTTTCTTCTCTGCGGCGGATTCATTTACTACCCAGCGGCGACCTGCTACTTTGGAATCACCTGCCGACAGAGTGAACTCTATAAGTAAAGCGGGTGTTCGTTTCAATTGGTCTGCGGCAACTGCACCTACTAACTACGTTTTCCAAATGTCAATGGATAGCACTTTCTCTACTGTCGGACACGAATATATCGGAACAAATACAACCGATTCCGTTTCCAGACTACTGACCAATACTATGTACTATTGGCGTGTCAGAATGGATTATAACGGGTGCTATACAGAGTGGACACCATTCAGAAGATTTAGGACAGAATACGAAAAAGCAGATAATCTTATTCCCCGTAATGATTCTGCCTGTGTTCCATTACATGCCAGACTTCGTTGGGGGCAAGTATTTGATGCCGTTACATATCACGTACAAATTTCTGAAGTGATGGATTTCTCGACTTTGGTATTAGATTCTACCGACATTAATATCTATTATATGAATTATGTATTTCCAAAAGCAGAAACAACTTATTATTGGCGTGTCCGAGCCGAAGATGCTAATAATGCGGGACCTTGGTCGGAAACACATACATTAATTACTGCAACAACTTTCCCTGTTCGTTCTACTCCGGTGGATAAATCAGAGAATTTAGCACAAACTGTCCTCTTTAAATGGATTAAAGCAAACCCGTACAGTTATGAAACCGTTCAGATTTCCGATGATTCTACATTTAGAAGTGTATTGATTGAGAAAAAGAATATTGCTGAAGATTCTATCATTGTTAAGATGCCCGACCAATTTGTTACATATTATTGGCGTATAAGAACAGACGTAAATTTATGTATTTCGGAATGGTCTGCACCTTGGTCATTTAGCACTGTTTTATTACCGCCAGACTTAACATATCCGGCTGATGATGCTACTAAACTTAATTATTCCATTACTTTTGAATGGAAAGCCGCTGAGGGTGCATTGACTTATGACTTCAATCTATCGAAATCACCTGTATTTACTGAACTTGTTGTTGGTAGAACAGGTGTTAAAGGTACAAAATTCTATACTAGCGGATTAGAGACTTCGACTGAATATTTCTGGAGAGTAAAAGCGCTCAATGCAAAAGGACAAAGCGTTTGGTCGGAAGTATTTTCATTCACTACTGCCGCCGAAGCATTAGACCCGCCGACATTATTATTGCCAGCCAACAAAGCGGACAGAATTCCCGTTAATAAGGTTTTCCTTAATTGGAAAGGTGTCGAAAAAGCAACGAAATATACTATTCAGGTTGCTGATAATAAGCAATTTGCGAGACCTATTATAAATCAAGCAGATTTGGGCGATACTGTCTATACTCTTACATCGTTGAATTTTGGAACCAAGTATTTCTGGCGTGTGATGGCTTTCGGTAATGATTTGCAAAGCAGTTGGTCAAAGGTATGGCAGTTTAATACTGTACTTCAAGTGCCGACCGATGCACCTACATTGACAAAGCCGGAAAACAATCTTAATCCTGCTCCGACTGAAATGACTTTCAAATGGACAAAAGTAGAGCGTGCAACAAATTATGAAATTGAGATTGCGCTTGACGAACAGTTTACTAAGTTGTTTATTAAAGATACAAATGTTTTCTATGAAAAGAGATTTGTAAGCAACATTGATTATGAAAAGACTTTTTTCTGGCGTGTAAGAGCTAAAAATTACTCCGGTAAAGGTCCATGGTCGGGAACAAGAACATTTACAACATTGGTCAATTCGATTGATGATGAATTAGCCGATAGATATAATGTTGAATTGGTTCCTA
>CAZOOR010000109.1:0-4901 GCA_964581505.1 uncultured Hyphomicrobiales bacterium | reverse complement strand
ATTCTGCATACAATCCGCATAATTTAAAAAAAAGACCGCCTTATTGGACAGCCTCAAATTCAAAATATAATAAATTTTCCGAATGATAAAATTATTTCCTTGGATATATACATTTTATTGAATCCAACATCTTGCGATAATCAAGGCGCAAATCATTGAGTAAGCCGGTTTCGATATCGAAAATCCAGCCGTGTATTTTCAAACCAAGTTCGGCAACGGCTTTTTGCACTTCACTGATTTTCAGCAGATTCATACATTGTTCATACACATTATATTCGATTAATCTTTTTTGGCGTGCTTCTTCATCTTCACAAGTATCCAGTTCTTCTTGATATAAACGCACAACATCGCGTATATTACGAAGCCATGGATTTAGCACACCAAAATCACAAGTATCTACTGCCGCCGCTACACCTCCGCAATGATAATGCCCGCATACGACAATGTGTTTGACTTTCAGATGGCAGACGGCATAATTTATCACCGACATCACATTAAAATCCGTATTAGGTACCAGATTGGCAATATTGCGGTGAACAAATACTTCACCGGGTTCAGTACCCATAATTGTTTCGGCACTTACGCGACTGTCCGAACAACCTATATATAGTATTTCGGGCGATTGACCTTCCGCCAGACGTTTGAAATAGTTCTCGTCTTGTTTCAGTTGCTCTGCTACCCACTTGCGATTATTGCTGAAGAATTTTTCCATTTTTTCTCCTTCATCGAATTTATTATTATTTATTACTAATTAACTACAAGATAGTTAAAAAAATTATTTATAGATAGTTTTTTCTTAAATTTGTATTTTATTAACAGTAAATATCCGACAAAATGGCAACAGAAAAAATTATCATACTCGACTTCGGCTCGCAATACACGCAGTTAATAGCTCGCAAAGTTCGCGAATGTGGCGTCTATGCCGAAATTGAACCCTACAACACAAGCATCGATAAAATAACAACACCCGAAGTAAAAGGCATCATACTTTCCGGCGGTCCTTCCAGCGTTTATGCCGAAGCCGCCCCCATTCCATCTTTCGATGTTTTTTCATTGGGATTGCCTGTACTTGGCATTTGCTACGGCTTGCAACTTATGGCTTATCAGCTCGGCGGACAGGTGGATAAAGCCGCTCGCCGTGAGTATGGCAGAGCCGACCTGACCATTGATGCTGATGATGATATTTTTGCAAGCGTTAAAAACCCCACTGTTGTCTGGATGAGCCATGGCGACCATTTAACAAAGCCGCCTACCGGATTTGAAACAATAGCCCACTCGGGCAATACGGATTTCTGTGCCATTCGTTCTGCCGATAGAAATATTTTTGGTGTGCAGTTCCACCCCGAAGTGTATCACAGTGAAGACGGCAAGCAAATTCTTGATAATTTTGTCCGTAAGGTTTGCCGCTGCACGGACAATTGGAATGCACAATCTTTCATAGAAACGGCAATTGAACAAATACGCAAACAAGTGGGCGATGACGATGTTCTTCTTGCGCTCAGCGGTGGTGTTGATTCCACAGTTGCCGCCGTCCTACTGCACAATGCAATAGGCGACAAACTTCATTGCGTTCATATTGATTCGGGACTAATGCGAACTGACGAAAGTGAAACGATTATGAAACTCTTCCGCGAATCGTTCAATATTCCGATTGACATTATAGACGGAAAAGAAATGTTTCTCGGACGGCTGGCGGGCGTAAGCGACCCCGAGAAAAAGCGTAAAATCATCGGTGCTTCTTTCATTGATTTATTTGAAGAATATGCTAAAAAACTCGACAACATAAAATGGCTGGCACAAGGCACGCTCTATCCGGACGTAATTGAATCCGTCTCGGTCAAAGGTCCTTCGGCAACGATTAAATCTCATCATAACGTTGGCGGTTTGCCGGAAAAAATGGATTTAAAAATCCTTGAACCCTTCCGCGAACTATTCAAAGACGAAGTGCGGCAGGTAGGACGCGAACTCGGCGTTCCCGATTGGTTTGTCGGACGCCACCCCTTCCCCGGTCCCGGGTTGGCAATCCGTATCCTCGGTGCGCTTAGTGAGGAACGCCTCAATATACTACGCCGTGCCGATGATATATATCTCGAAGAAATACGCAAAGCCGGTTTGTATGATGAAATCTGGCAGGCTTTCGCCGTCTTGTTACCCGTTTCCAGTGTCGGCGTTATGGGAGACGAACGAACTTACGAAAATGTCTGTGCTTTGCGTGCAGTTACTTCGACTGACGGAATGACTGCCGATTGGTACAATATGCCTTATGATGTGCTTGCGAGTATGAGTAACCGCATCATTAACGAAGTACGAGGCATCAACCGCGTTGTTTACGACATCACCGGTAAACCTCCCGGAACTATTGAGTGGGAATAGGGTGCATAAACGCCAATTCATTTCATAATAAATTGTATGTTGTAGTTGCGCTAATGAGAGTAAAAAGAAAAAAAGAGAAAAATAGTTAAGAAAGATAATTTATGACTTTGCAAGAATTTAAAGAAAAATTTGAAGAAATAAAAAAAAGAGGTTTTATACCATCATTAAGAAAAGGTCCAACAGGTATAGGTTATACATTAGAAACAGAATTGGGTATTGAAGAAAACAATATTGCTGAACCTGATTTAAACAATATTGAACTAAAAGCTCATAGAACAAAAGGAAATAATTTAATAACTTTATTTACTTTTAATAATAAAGTTTGGCAAATATCTCCGCTTGACGCAGTAAAAAAATATGGTAGTAAAGATAAAAACGGACGATTAGGTTTATATTATACAATGAACTTAAAGCCCAATAGTGCAGATTTGTTTTTACATATTACAGATGAAGATATATCAGTTCGACATATTTCCGGTGAGATTATTGCTATTTGGAACCTTGAAGAATTAGCTAAAAGATTTGCACAAAAAATACCTGCATTATTATTTGTTTCAGCATTTACAGAAGAGCGGGACGGAAAAGAATATTTTCATTTTTACAGAGCACAATTAATGAAAAACACAACACCCAATTTGTTAGCAGCCCAATTTAAAGAAGAAAATATCTTAGTTGATTTAAGATTACATGACAAAGGAACGCGAGCAAGGAATCATGGTACAGGTTTTAGAGTTTATGAAGATAAATTGCCATTATTATTTAGTGAAATTAGAGATATTTAGTATGACAATATTTAAAAAAGCACAGATTGACAATACTTGGGATTCTCGTAGTAAAAATACAAAAATTGCAACACATGGTTACCATAATTATCCTGCGATGATGATACCTCAAATAGCTGAAAGACTAATTATAAATTATGGTGAGAATACAAAATTATTGTTTGACCCATACTGCGGAACAGGAACTTCATTGGTTGAAGCAAATCTTAAAGGAATTAATGCTATTGGCACAGACTTAAACCCTTTAGCAAGATTGATTGCGAAAACCAAAACATCAATTATAGATATTCAAATTTTAGATTTATATTTAAAAGAATTTAATGAATTGTTTTTTTCTATTCAATTTGGAATAACAAAGCCAAATATTATTCTACCAAAATTTAAAAATATTGATTTTTGGTTTTCAAAGACCGTACAGGAAAAACTAGCAATAATAAAACAGTTTATTGATAAAATTTCAATTGAAAATATACAAAATTTCTTTTATGTTGCATTTAGTGAAACAGTAAGGGAAAGTTCATATACAAGAAATAGTGAGTTCAAATTATACAGAATGAATGAAAAACATAGGGTTAATTTTAATCCGGACGTTTTTGCAATGATGACAAACAAGTTGTCAAGAAATAAAAAAGGATTAATTGAATTTCTTAAATATATTGAAGGCAAACGGATTACTACAACAATAAAAGATTTTAATACTGTTGAGAATACAGGCGATATAGAAGAACAGACAATTGATTTAATTGTTACATCACCACCTTATGGAGATAGCAGAACTACTGTTGCTTATGGACAGTTTTCTCGTCTAACTAATCAGTGGCTCGGAATTAAAGATGCAAATAAAATTGACAGTCAACTAATGGGTGGACAACGAATTGATATTCAGAAATTAGGAATTAAAAAAGTAGATATTATTATAGAAAAGATTAATAGTATTGACAGCAAAAGAGCGCAAGAAGTATTTAGCTTTTATTATGATTATTATAAGTCAATAAGTAATGTTTCTAAAACACTTAATAAAAATGCTTATGCTTGTTATGTTGTTGGAAATAGAAAAGTAAAAGGTATTACTTTGCCAACTGATGAAATAACAAAAGTTTTCTTTCAGGAGAATGGATTTGAACATGTTAAAACGTTAATTAGAAATATACCGAATAAACGTATGCCCAAGCGAAATAGTCCTACGAATAAAGTTGGTAAAACAGAAACAACAATAAATAATGAATATATTGTTATTATGAAAAAAACTACAAGGTAATGTATATCAAACACTGTCTGCTTAGAATTTTGCCATTAAAATTCATAATACTATTTTTTATTTATGTAATTAAATCAATTTTAACTCTATCACCAAATCTGATAGATAATTGTTGAATTGTTAAAGCCCAATTTTGTAATGGTACTGTCCATTTTTTCCTGATTTGAGGTAGTGTAAATTAAACTCTGTCTGATCAGTATTTTGCCATTAAAATTCATAATACTGTTTTTTTCTTTATGTAATTAAATCAATTTTAACTCTATCACCAAATCTGATAGATAATTGTTGAATTGTTAAAGCCCAATTTTGTAATGGTACTGTCCATTTTTTCCTGATTTGACAATATGCCAAATAAATAATCTTTAGAAGTGCCATATCGCTGGTAAATGGTCCCTTGGTTTTCGTTACTTTGCGTATCTGGCGGTGAAAGCCTTATTTGATGAATTATACATGTTTGTATCTCACATTTTGGATATACGCTTGCAATT
>CAZOOR010000108.1:0-4995 GCA_964581505.1 uncultured Hyphomicrobiales bacterium | reverse complement strand
AACTGAGGAGAAAGATATGTTAAAGAAAACATTAATCGCAATTGCAATTGTTGCTGTCGGACTTGCAGTGTACGGATTTACGACAAAGCAGAAAATTACAATTAAAGGTTCGGATACGATAGTTATTCTATCGCAGCGCTGGGCGGAGAAATTTATGAGTAAGCATCCGAATATCACTATTCAAGTAACGGGCGGCGGCTCGGGTACCGGTATTGCCGCATTAATCAACGGAACAACAGATATTTGTAATGCTTCGAGACCGATGAAAAAATCGGAAATAAAAAAATTGAGAAAAAAATACGGAACAAACGGTATTGAAATTCCATGCGGTAAGGACGGTCTTTCGGTTTATCTCAATGAGAAGAATCCGGTAACAAATCTCAGTACAAAACAGCTTAAAGATATTTTTACCGGAAAAGTAAGCAATTGGAAAGAAGTAGGCGGCAAGAATGCAAAGATTATCCTTTACAGTCGTGAAAATAATTCCGGTACTTATGTGTTCTTCAAAGACCATATTTTAAAGGGCAGGGATTATTCGCCGAAGGCACAGAACTTGCCCGGAACTGCCGCCGTTGTCAATGCCGTTGCAAAAGATGTGAATGCAATCGGCTATGGTGGAATGGCTTATGCAAAGGGTGTGAAATATGCCAAAGTTAATGGCTATGCACCTACAAAGAATAATATTAAAAGCGGCAAATATCCCATTGCAAGATACTTGTATATGTATGTTATTTATAAACCAAAGGGAGCAATTAAAAAGTTTATTGATTGGACATTAAGTCGCGAAGGTCAGGCAATTGTTAATAAAGTAGGGTATTTTCCTGTTAGATAATTTACTAATGTGGCGGTAGGGAGCGGTTTTCTTACCGCCGCATATTTTATATTTGGAATATGCTAAATACAAATGAAATGACTGAAACAAACAAACGGAAAAAAGGCGAAACTAAGAATACTGAAAAGTATATTAAGCCTGCGCCTCTTCACTACGGAAAAAAACTATATATATCCGAAATAATTGCCGAGCGGTTTATTCAGATGACGGCGATTTCCACAATACTAATTATTATTGCCATCTTTTACTTTGTATTCAATGAGTCCATTTATGCTTTCATCGAAAGAGATGAAACAACAATTGAAACAGTAAAGGGTAGTAACGGTAATTTAGAACAAGAGAGCTACTCACCGGAAACATATAGTAATGAAGAAGATGAATTTTCACAAGGAAGTTATGGTGGTATTGTTAAGGACATCAATACAGATGACGATATTGAGGAGTCCGAGTCTTTGGAATATATGGAGGACAAACCGATTACTGCAAGTGAATTAATTATGCCCAATGGTATGATTGAAGGCAAATCTGCATTTCTGTGGCAACCGGTCAGCCGGAAACCAAAATTCAATTTGCTTCCCTTGTTTGTCGGCTCTCTAAAAGTAACAGCCATAGGACTGGCAATAGCAACACCATTGGCAATACTTGCGGCTATTTTTACGATAACCTTTGCAAGCAAGAGACAGAAAGAAATAATAAAACCATTCATAGAGATAATTGCGGGATTTCCGTCAGTCGTCATCGGCTTCTTTGCTCTAATGACATTGGCAACATTGTTTCGGGACTGGTTTGGAACAGAGTATCGGCTGAACGCATTTGTTGCCGGTGCCGGCATAGCCATTGCCGTCATTCCGATTATATACACAGTTGCCGAAGATGCGATGAACTTCGTCCCACATAATTTAAAGGAAGCGAGTCTATCACTTGGAGCAACTCGCTGGCAAACGGTATGGCGCGTAATATTACCTGCGGCAACGCCCGGAGTTTTCGCCGCAATTATTCTCGGTTTCGGTAGAGCATTCGGCGAAACTATGATTGTGCTGATGGCAAGCGGTAATGCGGCTTTGCTTTCATGCGATTTGTTCGAGCCGATACGCACGCTGTCTGCAACAATTGGAGCCGAAATGGCGGAAGTGGAATTTCGGGGCGTACATTATGGCGTTCTATTTCTAATCGGAGCAATACTGTTTGTATTTACATTTACATTAAATGCACTTGCCGAATTTTATGTAAAGAAAAGATTAGTACGTAAGATGCAAGGAAAATAAATGATTGACAACAACAACAAAAGCAAAATGCGAATTAGTGCGGCACTTATTGCGCTCGGCACAACGGCTTTGATTGCCCTTGCAGCAGTATGGACTAATTTCTATTATGCGATATTTGTAGCAATATTATTGATTGCCGTTTTTCCATTTACTATTAAAAAGATGTCCATAGCCGCAAAAAAGAAACTGCACGAAAATATATTTCTGATTATTAGTGGTGCGGCGGCAGTTCTGCTAATATTTTTTGTTATTTATTTTTTGGGTGATATTTTCTTTTCTGCAAAATCGCAGCTGACATTTGATTTTATATTTAAATCACCTGAACAAGGTTTGACAGAGGGTGGCATCTTTCCGGCTATTATGGGTACTGCTTTATTGGTAATACTTATGTCCGTAGTTGGTGTACCTTTCGGGGTAATCACATCGTTATATTTAACATTATATACTAAGGAAAGTTCGAAGATAGCGAGAACAATAAGATTTGCAATTAATACACTTGCCGGTGTACCCGCAATAGTATTCGGTCTGTTTGGCTTGGGATTTTTTATCAATACTATCGGACAGACTATTGATAAAATTCAATTTGAGAATAGAATTGAAATAGTAAACGAAATACTTGCAAAGCAACAAAGTCCGTATAGTCGTACTAAGGCAGTAGCGATTGCGGAGTTAGACGAATATTTTAAAAATACAGGTGGAAATACAGATGCTGAAGTATCGGCAATGCTTGCTGATATACTTAGGAATAAAGGGGACGAAGCGAAATTTACTAAGCAAATGCTAATCAAGGAAATGAGAAATTCGCAAAATCCTGTTTGGGGACAACCTGCATTGATTTGGGCGGCTCTCACAATGGCACTTCTCACTCTTCCTGTTGTTATCGTATCGGTAGAGGAGTCAATACGGGCTGTTCCGAAAGATATGATAGAAGCAAGCCTCGCGCTTGGTGCAACTAAATTTACTACAATAAGGAAAATTATTATTCCGAGTTCAATCACAGGTATTCTTACAGGCACTATACTTGCTATCAGCCGAGGAGCAGGTGAAGTGGCACCTATTTTATTTACCGGAGCCGCTTATTATTTGCCCGATTTGCCTTCGTCTCTAAATTCCCAATTTATGGAACTCGGTTATCATATTTATATTCTAACAACGCAATCTACAAATGTGGAGCAAACCCTGCCACTGCAATATGCAACAACGTTTGTATTATTAGTGCTAACATTTGCCTTGAATTTTTCGGCGATATTCATACGCTCGAAGATGAGAAAGAAATATGGGTTTAGTAAATAATTTATGTATGTAATAATATTATTGGAAGATGAAAAAAGTAAAAATTAAAATAGATAATCTCAATTTTTATTATGGGAAAAAGCAAGCACTAAAAGATATTAGTTTGGACATTTACGAAAAGAATGTAACCGCTTTCATCGGACCATCGGGTTGCGGCAAATCTACTTTTCTCAGAACATTAAATCGTATGAATGACCTAATAGACGGTACGCGTGTAGATGGAAGTGTCGAAATTGAGGGATATAATATATATGACAAGCGAATTGATGTAGTTGAATTGCGAAAGCGTATCGGCATGGTTTTCCAAAAATCAAATCCATTTCCTAAATCAATATATGATAATATTGCTTATGGACCGAGGATAAACGGAGTAAAAGAAAAAATGAAACTTGACGAAATTGTTGAAACAAGTCTGAAAAATGCCGCAATTTGGGACGAAGTGAAAGACCGTTTGAAAGACTCTGCATTGGCTCTTTCCGGCGGACAGCAGCAGCGCCTCTGTATTGCCCGAAGCCTTGCAGTGAATCCCGATATTATATTGATGGACGAACCCGCATCTGCACTTGACCCTGTATCGACTGCCAAGATAGAGGAACTTGTTACGGAGTTGCGAAAGAATTACACAATAATTATTGTTACACATAATATGCAACAGGCGGCACGTGTCAGTGATTTTACGGCTTTCTTTTATCTAGGAGAACTAATAGAATATAATAGTACGAGAAGTATTTTTACAAATCCCGAGAAAAAGCAGACGGAAGATTATGTAACAGGAAGATTCGGATAATTATATGCGGAATAATTTATTATATTTGTATGAATTTATAATGGATAGAATATGAATGAACATATTTTTTTGAAATTTGATGCAGAACTTGATAAGCTTCGTTCCCGCTTGATTAAGATGGGTACGCTTTTGCAACAGCAAATTGATTATGTTATTAAAGCATTGCAGACAGAGGACAAAAAACTTGCCGAACTCGTTGTTAAGAATGATGATAAGATTGATAAGATTGATATTAAGATAGACAAGCAATGTATGCGTATTTTTGCACAATTGCAACCTGTTGCTTCCGATTTGCGAATTACTATGTCAGCTCTTTCAATCAATGATAATATGGAACTAATCGGAGACATCATCGTTGATATTGCAAAAACAATTGGCAGAATACCCGATTCGAGTATTGCTATTGAACGCAATAGAGTAATTGAATTCGGTAATATTGTTTCGGAAATGATAACGCTTTCGCTCGATTCGTTTATTTATGCAAATACAAATCTTGCAAAAGATGTGCTTAAACTTTTGAAAAAAGCAAAAATATTGTTCTATGATGCATTTGATTTTTATGTGGAATTGATTAAAAGTAATCCGGAAACGGCGGAGTATTGCTCTTATCTTAATGATATAAATAGGAATTTGAAATTTATTTCGGATTTGGCTGTAAATGTAGCACACGAGATTATTTTCATTGTTGATGCAAAAATTGTCAAACACAATTTCCAATTGGATAAAGACAATATCTATGAAGAAGATAAAGGGAAGAATACGAAAGAAAACAATACAAACAATAAATAATAGTTAAGATATTATATGCGTTCGATTTT
>CAZOOR010000107.1:0-5026 GCA_964581505.1 uncultured Hyphomicrobiales bacterium | reverse complement strand
CAGGGAAACAGCCGACATCGCTAGTTTAAAGCCTCCCCTTTGGGGAGGTTTGGTGTGGGGTCTATAAAGACAAAACAACCGCAACCCTCTCCCCTGCACGCTCCCAAAGGGCGAGGGAGCGAACAGGTGAGCGATGCAAAACCCAACAGATATTAATAAATCATTGAATAACTTCATTTGTGTTTGTTCAACGCAATTATATTGAAATATCATATTTGTTGAATTAGTCGGATAAACTGATATATGTAAATTATATGCGTAAAATTCAATATGATTTATTATATTGCGTTTATACAAGTGTTGGCAATAATTAGAATAACTAAATGGGTAGCATAACATATAATTTTTTAGCAGACAGCTATTTCTTTAATGAAAGAGAATTTGATTCTGGATTTAAGGATTATTCAGACGACAAAATCTATCTGGAATTAGAAAAATACAGAAATCATTGTCTGAATAATTTTGAGGAATTAAAAAACGAAATATCAAAGAATAAATCATCTCTAAAAGTATTTGCTACCATAGATGATATTTCACTTTCATTTCTATCCCAAACTGCTCTTTACATTCAGCAATTTATTATTAGTGACCCATTATTTAAACTAACAGAAAGGTCAGGAGAGCAAACGGAAGTAATGTCAAGTTACTTAGGGTTTAATCCTCCAAGCTTGGACAGAGATAAACTCATCTCTGTTCTGAGGTTTTTAAAAAAAATCACTCCCTTTATTGTAAATGACTATGTAAAAATACTTCCCTACAATATATTTTTCGAGACATCTAAAAAAATTCCGTTTAGACTTCCGAAAGACTATGATAATGGAATTCTTCCGAAACCAATTCTTGACTTTTTCAAAGAAAGAACGATTGTATCACCATTAACAAAAATGGAAAATGGAGGTTGGGCAATAATTGATGGAGAGTTAAAACCAACAAGAGCAATTAACATTAGATACAAAGATTTAGATATTAGAAATGGAGAAATCTTCTTCTTATTTCAGACAGAAATAACAGATTTTAATGAAGAAACAGGTGTTGCTCAATTTCGACAGCATTTACCAGAAACACCACCTGACATTGAACATTTTAATGCTTGGGTTACACAATCTATAAACCAATCTGCTAAAAGAGTTTTTGACAAAATATATCTTGAAAACATGATTGCAAGTTCTATTGAGTCTACTTTCTTGTGTAATAATAACTTTACGAGCTCTCTTTTAAATCAAGTATTTGAACAAAAGGAGAATATTAAAACTTTCACAGCTAATGAGTTAATCAATTTAGACCTCCCATTTATAAATAATATCGACCCAAATAAATTAATGGAAATACGGAAGTATGAAGAAAATGTTTTTACCAATTTTAGAGTAGAATTAGAACGCAATTTCCGTGAAATAAGGTGTTTAACAGACCCTAAGGAAATAAACTTAAAAAGAGAAAACATAATTCACGAATTAAATGACGTACAACTCTCTAAGATTGATTTAAAATTCAGTCATATTAAGAAACAAATTGGAGTAAATGCGACAATATTAACAGGTAGTCTTTTAGCTTCATCAATAACAAATGGTTTTAGTCTTTTAGCTATGATTCACACTATTGCAAAAGGTTATAAATCATACAATGATTACATAAAAGATGTAAAAATGAATCCGTCTTATATGTTATGGAAAATAAAGAAAAAATAACTATTGCCAACAAAAGCTATACCCAATAAGGGTTTTAGAGGTAAATTGAAAGTAAATGCAAGTAATAAAATTAGAAATAAATTGAAACGGATGTGCTACGAAATCCCTTACTGGGCATAGCCAAAACGTTGGACAAACTAAAAAAAAGACAGAATGGCAAAAGCAAAAACATTACAACAACGATTAGGCTTTTTTGACGATGATTTAAAAAAGCCCGAACACGATGATATTATCAAATGGACTGATAATAATATGGAATCCATTTTATTCAAATTATACAGTCTTGAAAATTGGAGTGATAAAGCAAAAAACGATTTAATTGAAAAAGTCGAAAAAATTACATCAAAGGACTTATCAGATGAAAAAGAATCGTTGAAAAAATTAAAATCTGAATTTGATAGACTATCTAAATCATTAAAAGATGATAAAAAGGATTTAGAAGAAGATCCAGATAGTAGTTGGAAAAAAGATAGAGTTGAAAGACAAGAAAAAGAATATGAAGAACAAAAAGAAAAAATAGAAAAATCGGAACAGAAAATAATTTATTTAGAAAAATTTAAAGGATTAGGAAATGATTTACCAAAAAGAAATAAACCAAGAATTACGAAAAGAATTTGGGAATATGCAGTAACAAATCAAAGTCATAACCGAAATACTGGTTACAAATCCGCTAAGAATATTATCGGATTTGTAGATATAAAAGTTAATTTTATATACAATAAGTTAACTGTAACTGGAATAGACTTTAAAGAAGAAAAAGTAACAGGAAAAATTGAATGGTCACAAACAGAAAAACGCTATACTTATTCAGATGAATTATTGAGCCACAATGTATTTATTGAAGTAAAAACGCAAATAACAACATTAGGAGAACTATTTAGACAATTAAATACTTATAAGGAATTTTTACAAGGCGATTTTTTAGTAGTTTGTCCTGACGACTCTGAAAAGGAAACAATTGAAAATCAGGGTTTTCGATTTATAAAATATGAAAAATAAAAACATTGCCTAACAACATATATAAGTCATTGGGCAACAAGTGATAAACGGACATAAGGGATTGGGAATTACCCAACCGCTCACGCTTTGTAGAACACCTTATTATTTAACTAATGAGATTCCTGCTTGGATTTCGTCTCTGCTTCGCGGTTGCAGGAATTATAAACAGCCGACACACCCCTAAATCCCCTCTTTTTAGAGGGGACTTAAACAGCCGCAACCCTCCCCCCTGCTCTCTCACACAGGACGAGGAGCAAACAGCAAAATATATTTACCGCATACTTCAGGGTGCGGTTTGTATATATATCCTACATAAAAAAAAGGTTGTCGCAAAAGCAACAACCTAAAAATCATTTGAATAAAAAAGATTACTTTTTATCTTTTTTATTACGCCATTTCACATCATAGTAACCCGGACGCTCCTTAATCACTTTCTTGTAAAACTCACCATAGCCCACACCTTTCGGATGTCTGCCGTTCTCTACATTGACGTCATTTATATATCCGTCGTTATATTTGATAACGAGTTCAGTCCAAAGTTTATACCAGCGTTTATGTAGCTCCGATGCAGTATTCAGCGAATAGTTGCTCAGAAAATCAATAGCGAGTTTAGGGTCTTTTTTGTACAGCAACATAGCTGTTTTTTCTATTGCCGGTTGCAATTCAAAATATTTATTTTCAAGCTCCGATTGAACTTTTTGAATATCTTTAATAACGTAACTGTATTTAGTATAAGCCAAATTGGCAACAAGATTGAAAACCCAGAAAGAGGATTCTAATGTAAAATCTTTAATACTACCAACTCTGAAATTGTATGGTGGCTCTTTGATACAATTATAAATAGGCATATAAACATTAGAATAATTATCATCTACACCATACCAGTGGATACCGCCAATCGGGTCGGGCAGTGATGAACGCAACTGCGAAACAAATGCAAATGCAGTCTGTTGTGTGGAAATAGGACGCTCCCAACCGTATTTATGCACTGTATCGTCCGGTGCTTTCCAGACAAGATTTTTCCATCTGTAAGGACAACCGAAAGGACCGGCGGCAAGACCTTTTGTCATATCAAAGTCAGTACCTTCGAAATGGTCTCGCATAAAAGCAATCATATCCTTTACGGAAACTTTTTTATCAGGCTTGATGAACAGAGGATATGGTTTCTCCCCTTTGTATGCTCTGAAATAATCAGTAGAAAGATGAAGCGATGGTGCCGCTCTGTTGAACACACTCCAAACCCTATCTTCGCAATACATCAATGCGCCGGGAGAAGCCGGATCGTAAGCATCAGAGAAACTAAACGCACCGTCTGATTCTTTCCAAAATCCTTTTTCCTTTGCAAAAGAAACAACATCAGAAGCATATAGACAATTCTCGGGGTCATTCAGAGGAAATTCACGGATTCTCGATTTATTTGCATGAACAGTCATATATCCGTCAGGCACTCTAAGAGCAACCCAAACTGCGCCCTTGTTTCCAGGACCTTTGCCTATCATATCCATAATCCAAATTTCGTTTTTATCAGCAATAGAAAAAGACTCACCCTCGCTGTAATAGCCGTATTCAGCAACTAAATCAGTCATAATCTTAATTGCCTGACGAGCGGTCTTTGCTCTTTGTAACGCCAATTGCATAAGCGAACCATAATCTACACCACCCAAAGTGTCGTGAAGTTCTTCGCGTCCACCATAAGTGGTTTCGCCAAGTGCCACCTGATACTCGTTGATAAGACCAATCACCTGATAGGTTTCGGAAACTTGCGGTATCTTGCGTAAATATTTACCTGTATCCCAATCATATACTTCAACGCTATCGCCTTTTTCCCATTTGCCCCGTGGACTGAAATAAATCGGCTCCATAAAACCGCCTGCATCAGCATTATAGGAAATCATTACCGAACCATCAATAGATGCTCCTTTTGAAACTAATATATTTGTGCAGGATTGCGACTCGAAGGTTAATAAAAATAATACGAATAAAAATGTAAGAAGATTATAAAATAATTTCATACTCAATCTCTTTTAATAAAAATTTCAGAAAAAATATTAAAATCCCGGACTTAATAAAAAGTCCGGGATAATAAAATAATTAAGTTATTTATTCACAATAAATTTGACCGTAAATGCTCGATTGTCAATTCTGATATAAGCAAAATAGGCACCATTATCAAGCTCTTTGGAATCAATAGTAAACGAGTGCATACCGGCGGACATTAATTTACCGTCAATTGTATGTACCTTAGCCCCTGTTGCATTGTAAATGGAAATTTCAACGAAAGCATTATTCTGCAATGTCAATGACAAATTAGCAATATTATTAATAGGATTAGGAACCAATTA
>CAZOOR010000106.1:0-5166 GCA_964581505.1 uncultured Hyphomicrobiales bacterium | reverse complement strand
CCTTCGGAGGGGGTGCCTGCGGAGCAGGCGGGGGAGGACAAAACCACATTCCCCAATACATCATACACACTAACCGCATCCTTTAGGGTGCGGTTTTGTTTTAACCAAAAAAAAGAGGCTGCCCCCAACAAATGAGACAGCCTCTTTTAAAATTATAATATCTTAATGCAGATTATTTTTTCTTAGGTTGAGCGTTCGGCATTTTCTTGACCGGTGGCGGTGCAATATTGCCGGCAGGAATTTTAGCACCCTCTGTTATGGGTTTAATTGCCTGATGCGTATCGGTAACAGAGCCGACAAAGAATTTATTTACAATAAGAGCTAATAAAAATAGAGCGCCAACGAGAACTTTAGTTGTTGTCGTTAATATGTTCTTGGTTTTCTGCATTCCGAACATTGAGCCAAACTGACTACTGAGACCGCCGAATGTTGCAGTTAAATCACCTTTGCCCGGTTGTAATAAAACAACGATGATTGTAAATAGTGATATTAGTATTATTAAAATTAATGCTATTTCATACATATTTCAATTTCTCCGTTTATAAAACTTATAGAACTACAAATTTATGGATAAAAATCAAATTTTAAAAATATTTTTTCCTCTTATCTAATAATTTGTGAAAAACAGATAAATAAAAATAATTGGAATGACAAACATAATACTATCAAATCTATCTAAAATGCCACCGTGTCCGGGCAAAATTGACGAGGAATCCTTGACCCCTGCATCACGTTTCAATTTTGATTCGGAGAGGTCGCCGATTTGCCCGACTATTCCAACTATTATACCAATAATTATTGCTTCTTTTAGGGGAAAGCCTTTTAGTAAAAATGGGAACTGAGTACATAATATAAAACCACCCAATGCACCAATGAAACCGCCTATTGCGCCCTCCCAAGTCTTCTTGGGGCTGACAGACGGAAAGAGCTTATGCTTTCCTATTGATTTTCCTACAAAAAATGCCATCGTGTCGCATATCCATATTGCTATTAATAGGCTAAGCAGGAATTCTGCCTCCCTACCTATGATGATACTTGAATCTGTACTGATACCTCTATTTATAACTGAATAAAGACTACCGAATTCACGCAATAATATTAAAAAGATAAATGTCAGCGATATATAGAAAAAACCGCCAAGAGATGCTATAATATTTAGTAATGCACCTTGTTTTTTACTCCATAGTCCTTTTAGCAAAAATAAAAGAATGATGAGAAACAACAAAGAAAATAGAAGCAACTCATTATATTGTTCTTTCAGAGAATTATTAATAAATAGATATGTTGCAAATATCAGAACGATATTTGCGGCAATTGCAGTCTTTGTAAAAGGAATAATACCTTTCTTCTTAAAGAAATCGAAAAGTTCGATTAATGCCAAAGAAGAAACAAACATAACGGCAATTGTAAATGCAATACCGCCCGCATAGAGTAGTAAAACGGCAATAGGTATGCCGATTATTGCTACTAATACTCTTTTAAATAATTCACTCACTAAGTCTATCCGTAAAAAATTATAAACTAGTTTCCAATTCAGCAAAGACATCAGCCGTTTCATTTACTCTGATTTTCATCGTTCTCAAATTGTCGAACTTCATAAATTCCGGCTTTATTAGTTCGGTAATATGCTTTGCAAGATTCTCTGCCGTTGTGGTAAACGGAACTAAATAATAATCAAATCCCTGTTCTTTTAGGAAATTCAGCATTATCGTATCCTCACTATCAACACAAAATGAGTGGTCCATCTTCTCAATAAGCGGAGCAACAATAGTTTCAAGAGCATAATAATCCATAACCATACCATTGCTATCAATTTCACCTTCAATCTCTACCCTCATCATATAGGAATGTCCGTGTATATTGCGGCAGCCTCCCGAATGAAAAGGAAGACGATGGCTCATTTGCCAGATAAATTCTTTTCCTATTCTCGTTCTCATACAATTATTCCTGTTCCGATTTCACATATTTTGCATTGATAATCGTATGCATTCCGCCGCGAGTTGAAAATTCTGAAATAATTTCCATTTCGAGTGGTTTGCATGCTTCAACCAAATCATCAAGAATTTGATTAGTTACATCTTCGTAAAATATTCCCTTATTTCTAAATTCCAAAAAATAATATTTAAGCGATTTAAGTTCAAGGCAAAGCTCGTCAGCTGTGTATTTTACAGTGATTGTACCGAAATCAGGTAAGCCGGTTATAGGGCAAACCGATGTAAATTCGGGATTGACGTGAGTAATTATATATGGTCTTTCTCGTTTTGGATTTGGAAATGTTTCTATTTCTTTCATAATTTGCCGTTTATTCAATGTTAACAAAAGCAAATATATGAAATTTAAAGAAATTTATCTATATGGTAGGAATGCAATTCTGGAAGCAATAAGGAGTGAAAAAAAAATTGAGAAGATTTTTATTGCTTTCGGAAGTCAGGGCGAAAACATAAATCGAATTTTTTCCCAAGCAAAAAAAAATAAAATATCAGTTGCAAAAATTGATAAACGCAAATTCCAAACACTTGAAAAAAATGCGCAGATACCTAAGGGAAAATCGCAGGGCGTCATTGCTTTGCTCCGAACATTCGATTTGCTCTCAATTGACGAACTAATTAATCGTGCATTCGAGAAAGACGAGAAACCGCTAATTGTACTGCTTGATGAAATTTCCGACCCGCAGAATCTTGGGGCTATTGCTCGCTCAATTGAGTGCGCAGGCGGGATTGGCTTAATCACTACATCAAAGAATTCCGCACCCATTAGCCCGACTGCTATCAAAGCATCAGCCGGTGCATTGGAAATTATTTCAGTAGCAAAAGTGGACAGCTTGGTACAGGCTATCGAAAAACTAAAAGAGCGTGGTTTCTGGGTACTTGGTACTGATATAACAGCGGAGAAATATTATACACAAACATTCTACGATACACCCATTGCCATTGTTATCGGCAGTGAAGGCAAAGGCATTCGTCCATCAACCAGAAAGCATTGTGATATTCTGCTGAAAATTCCGCTTTTGGGTAATATTGATTCGCTCAATGCTTCCGTTTCCGCCGCCCTAATTCTGTATGAAGCTGTTCGGCAAAGAATGGCAGAAAAGGAAAAATAAACAAAAAGAGTATTATTCAAATATATTAAGATGCTTTTTTATTCGTCAAAAAACACTGATGTAATATTGATAGTGAATGAAAATGTTTAGGTTTGAAAGAGAAATATATCTATATTTTTTATTGCTGATACCGGCAATGTATTTCCTATTCTATTTGTTGCGTAGCCGCCGGAAAAGAATACTTGCCCGATTTGGAGACAACAGACTGGTGAATACCCTAATAACGGATTACTCCAAATATAAACCGTGGCTGCGTTTTTCAATTGCTATGATTGTGCTTGCTTCAATCATTCTTACATTGGCTAACCCACAAATAGGAAGCAAACTTTCGGAATATAAACGCAAAGGAATTGATGTCATTATTGCGCTTGATATATCCAACAGTATGCTGGCAGAAGATATTAAACCCAATCGTCTGGAAAGAGCAAAACAAACTATTTCGAGATTGATTGACAAAATGCAATCCGACAGAATAGGCTTGATTGTCTTTGCCGGTGATGCTTTTGTGCAGTTGCCACTCACAACCGACTATGCCGCCGCCAAACTATTCCTTAGCGTAATTGAGACGGATTTAATACAAAAGCAGGGAACGGCTATCGGCAAGGCTATTGATATTGCAGTCAATAAATTTAAAACAGATGATAAGGTAAAAAAGACTTTATTAATAATAACTGACGGCGAAAACCATGAGGACAATGCCGTTTCGATGGCGGAGGAAGCCACCGCAAAAGGATTTACGGTCTTTACTATCGGAATGGGAAGTTCCAACGGGGCGCCTGTGCCTCTTATTCGTAATCATAGGAAAATAGGATTTATCAAAGATGCTATGGGTTCGCTCGTTACATCGCGATTAAACCCCGAACTTCTACAGCAGATTGCATCGGCTGGTGGTGGCGATTTCATTATGGCAGGCAATAACGATGCAAATCTTTCCGATTTAATTGATAAACTTGCAGGTATAGACAAAACGGAATTCAGTTCACAGCTATTCACGGATTATGATGACAAGTTTCAATATCTTGCGGGATTAGCATTGTTTTTATTACTCATTGATTTCTTTATTAGCAATCGCTCCAATCGTTTTGTCGGACGTATTAACAGATTTGTTGAAACAAGGAGTTTGAGTTCAAAATGAGAGCATTAATTTATCTATTAATATTATTTGTCGGTATTTCATCTCTTTCCGCTAAGGATTATAAAAAACATCTGCGGCAAGGAAATAAGTATTATAAGACAAAAAAATATAAAAAAGCCGAACTGGAATATCGCAAAGCTCAGGAAAGCAATAAGAAACAATACAAAGCCGAATACAATATAGGCAATGCTTTATACAAGCAGGGACAATATGGCGAGGCGAGCGATAAGTATATCAATCTTTCCACTTCATTAAAAGATAAAAACGATTTGGCAAAGGTCTATCACAATTTGGGGAATTCATATCTCGAAAAGAAAGATTTCGAAAAATCAATTCAGGCATATAAAAAAGCTCTTATTAATAATCCCGATGATTTGGATACCAAATATAACTTGCAATATGCAAAACTTATGCTTAAACGTCAGCAACAACAAAAGAAACAGAATAAGAATAAAAACGATAAAAACAAGCAAAACAAAAAGAACAAACAGAATAAAGATAAAAATAAAAAAGATAAGAAAAATCAAGAACAACAGAAACAAAATCAGGAACAACAACAGAAGAAGAAACAGAACAAACAACAACAGCAACAGAAACAACAGCAACAGAAGATTTCCAAAAAAGATGCCGAGCGTATCCTGAAAGCTCTAAAAAATGAAGAGAAGAAATTGCAAAAGCAATTACAAAAGAAGAAGGCAAAATCCAATACTAAATTAGAAAAGAACTGGTAATTTGGGTAGTGTAAATTAAACTCTGTCTGATCAGTATTTTGCCATTAAAATTCATAATACTGTTTTTTTCTTTATGTAATAAAATCAATTGCCTTTTAAGTTCTATCTATTATTAGGGGATTTACGGACGTGTTGGCTGTTCGTCCCCTCTTCCTGTAGATGATGTTCACCCTATTGATTATTATATACCTGTCATTCTA
>CAZOOR010000105.1:0-5167 GCA_964581505.1 uncultured Hyphomicrobiales bacterium | reverse complement strand
GAATTGGCGATGCGGAATGTTCTATTTGGGGTTTTAAACATAGAGATGTCAATAATCCTAATGATTCTACGGCGGATATAACGCTCGCAAACGGCGAAAAAATAAAATTTATTGTTTTGGATAAGAATAACGATGCCGGAAAAATTGTTCTCTCCGACCCCTGGCCAAATATTTTTATGACAAGAGGTGAAACATATATCAATATGGACCCGAAGGAAAAGAAGTGTATTCACCCAAGGCTTAAAGTTAAGGGTAAATATCTCGACCCATTTGCAGAAACAATACGAATGTGGGTATTTATGAATCCTGATAATAATGGCAGTATGAAACATTTAGCATTTAACAGAAAAATTGTAAAGTTGCACAGGACTTATGAAGCCGGTAAATTTTGGTTTCTAACAATCAATTTAAAACTTTTGGAAAAGCCGTCCAATTTGGCTGATGATTCTGTTTTATTAACAATAAAAATGCCATATCGCAGTATTGCAGACAAGGATTCATCGGAATATACAGCTAATATTGTATTCTCTTGTTGGCAAAATATAAAGCAAAATCCCTACATAAATACATTTAGATTTTGGTATCTGATGAATGAGGAATTTTTAAAAGTGCCGTGTATGAGTTGCACTGAACATAATAGATTTTATGAAATCGAACCCAAGGAGATTTATTTAGACACAATAAAAGATATGAAAGAATTGCAAAATGGCTTTGCCGTAAAGAAGCAACCGAGCCGCGGGACGCAGTTAATATATAATCCCAAAATGAATACGGAAGAGTTCAACATTACTTATGCAATGCTGAAAAATTATTTGAACAAAGCAATAACAATCACAGCATTTTTCTGGTGCGATGATGATAAATTTGACCCTCCTTATCCCAATCCATTTCCGCGGTATATATTTAATAAGGACAATAAGCCAAGCGATATAGCGGAATACGGAATAGATGTAAAATATAATGGCGGTGCAAATGTAGCAATAAATTATATCAGGCTTTCGAGTCCGCAAGCATTTCGGACAATGCGAGGATATAAAGACATAGATATGCAGTGGTATGTAGCGAGAATGAAGAATTATATAGAGCATACAACAGATTATAAATTCATCTATGGCAGTAATTATTTGGATAGTAACAAAATAAAAGAGAAATATGAAGACTATACAATAAACACCCCATTGAGCAAGAATTATGAATTTTTCAGGATATACTCTGCGGCGGGATTAGACGGAACGCTTTTTGGAATATGGAATATTGAGAACTATTTCGACAGAATATATCCCGGAATGATGTCTCGCTCAATAGGTCCCGAATATTCGGAGAGATATGAATATCACGTACACCCGACAAGCAAGATGACACACATACCAATATTTAAGCGATGGCCTGCGGCGCCATACTATTGCGTTATTGCTAACAACATAAATTACTGTAAAGATGAACGTGGTTTCGTATTAAATTCGAGCGTAAATGGTCCGGACTGCCAAACGCGAAACGATGAATTTATGAAGAATTCGGGTTATGAAACCTGGCTTTTACCAATCCCATATTATGTTAGCTCGGATAGCATTGCTTATAAAGAACCTGTAAATATTATTCAATACATAAGAAATGAAAACTGGGCTGAAATCCAAAATCACAATTACAATAAACATTGTGAAAAAGGACCTTGTGGATGCAAAAAAATACTAACATCGAACAGTTTTGAAGATTTTTATAAGGGTTTCTTTTGGTATAGCCGTTCGATACAAGCAATGTGGGAAGCGGGCGGTTTTGGAAGTAATTATTATTTCTACGTAAATGATTATGCAAACGGGATATTTAACAAGTATAAATTTATGTTCTCGGAGGTACCTTGGTGGGGGCAGATATTTATTAATTCCGGCTGGTCTGAAGTAAAATCTAAAATAAAAAAACCAAACTCGCAAGACACATTGTATTTTTCCACTACATACAAAGCTACAAACCGTCCATTTACACCGGAGGAAATAACAATGCAGTGCTATACGGCTTTGTTGCGCGGTGCCAAAGGATTAATATACGACCGGCAGATGACAGAAAAATATAGAGCAGATGGCAGTGGTAACTGTTTTGGTATTGTAGATAAGTATAGGAGCAGAAACGACCCTTACAACCGAGATGAACACAACGGTTTTTTGGATAAAAGATATAGAGACGAAATACAAGAAGAGGGCTGGGCGTTTCTGAGGCACGACAGTCTCGGCGATGATTGGATGGATGTCGGTGAATATAATAATTTAATAGATACAATTGCAGAGCTGGACACTTTTAAGACATTTATGAATGTGAACCGTGTCCCTCTGTTTCATAAAAGTCTTCGGCTGGCTTTGAGGAAAGTACATGGTTGGGCATTGGACAACGAAGACCTGCTTATGCGTTTGAGATTAATATCCTGGTATTGGAAGGGCTATCGTATGTGGCAAATTAACCGAACCGGGTATGAAAATGATTTTGCGGAAAAAGTGGTTTTGCCAGATAAGATGCAAAATAAGGAGGAAGAAATTCCGCTTAAGGTTCGACCAATCGGAAGAGTTAAAACGGTAAGTATTAATACTAAATTCGGAATATTTGATGAAATAGTACCAGATTACGAGCCTCCCGATTCTACTTTTTACGATTTGACTTTATTATATGAAACCGATACAAGCGGTAACTATGTTGATAGTGTATTCTATATAGGAGTGCTGAACAAACGCACTGACCCGAATATTTTAAAATCACCAGGCGACAATAGTGTTCATTTTTCTGTAGATTCGCTTCCAATAGATTTCTTAACTATTGCCGAATTCGACAAAGGTGTCGTTGAAGGTTTGCACGGCAAGAGCAAAGAATGGTGGCGGGATAAATGGTGGAATCGCCTCGGTTGCCGTGAAATAACCGTTCCGCTTAATCTCGGTCTCGAGAATAAAAACAAATTGATAAAGATTACGGAAATTACCCGCACAAAGAAATCGCTGAAAGAAGAATATACATTTGGCAATGATACATTAAGCAATGATGAGATTGCATATTTATATCCGAAAGTTGAGAAAGTTATATCGTACAACGGCAATTTCACGGCAAAGTTTCTGCCGGGCGAGGGCAAGTTGTTTAAATTTGAAATATTTGATGCACCTGAAATAACAGGCGATTTGGCACATTCCAATCAAAATAAGCTCGTGGTTTATCCTGTGCTTGACGCTCAGGGCAATGGTAGCGACACTATTCGCTACCATGTAGTATATTTCAAAAAAGACCCGCGGGACACCGTTCATCCCGATTATATAAAAGTATTTTACAACAGGAGTATGAAAATTTATGCCGACAGCGGCAATCCTCAAATCCGGTGGGAAGAGCCAATCGGTTTGGTTGTGTCGGATTTCTATCTTAATGATTATAACGACACTGTCAAATCGCCCGAATGTAATTATCCATCTCTCGTAGTACGTAAGAACGGCAACAAGGTAACGGCTTATGTTGCCTATACGTGTAAAAGTTGTGGGGACGGCTCACTGAGTGATGTAGTTTTGGCGCGTTTCGATGTAACAGGAGATAATTATGCAGAAAAGGAATTCGCTTCAATTACCGTTACGAATGCAAACGATATGAACAGAAAGATAGACGGACTTGATACACTTAATCGTATATCATGGGGCAATCCGGTAATCAATGCAAGTGCAAGCGGCAATTATTATATATACAGCATACCTGAATATATAGATACTACTGCACATCTTTCGAGTATAAAGGTGTTCTTCGGAACACCGAATAGTTTACCTACGGAAAAACTGTCTATTGAGCCGCCGTTATTTATAGATTGGAGCTTACCGCAAATTGCTGTACAGAAGCATCCGTCAGTCAATGTATATTCGGATATCGCAGGTGGCGAAGACGAAGTTACTTTGGTATGGCAGGGACTTTATTCCAAAAATACAAACAAAGTGGATAAGATATTATTAACGAAATTGAAATACAACGGAAGTACCGGAGAAGTGGAATACTCTTTGCCGGCAAATAATATGCTTCCCAATACACGATATTATCAAAGAAATATCGGTCAAGACAGTAATAAAATATTAATGCTTGATAATAATGAATATTCTGCCAGTTCAACATTTCCGGTTGTGTATTCGCAGCTAACCGGAAGCAAGAGGGATTATATATATTGGCAAAATGGCACTATATTTAATATACCACCATTTCCACCATTAGAATATGACTGGATAGAGAAATTAAATTTACTTACATTCTTTCGTAGCAATCCACAAAGCATTTGGGCTAGCGGTCAGGGTAGAATAATATCGCTCTACGACAATATGTTGCAACCGAATATAGCCCAACCTGCGGGTCTAAGACGCTATAATGTGTTTGAAATACCCGCTGGTAGGTTTGTATTGAATTTCAATTATTTTAATGATGTATATCAATCTTTGGGTGGCAATTTCGGTGATGAATTAATGTTTGTGGATAATAATAATTTCCGACATATTGCTTTCAATGCTTGGCAGTCGCATTTGGCGTCATCACCGGAAGAGAATACGGCGGCAACATGGAAAAACAGGCGTGTATTCAATACAACAGGAAATAAAATACTTGCAACGGCAACGTATTTTTATGCACAAGAGCCGGAGGATTTGACGGCTGTAAATCAAATGGGCTTTAAGGGCGATACAACAGCATTTTATATGACAGCACCGAAATTTGCAAGTGGTGAGTGGATATATTTCAATAAGCCACTTGAAAAAATGTATGTAGATAATGATTCTGTATATTATTATGATGGACGAGATACGGTATTTTCCAATTGGTTCGAGTTAGATGTAGATACACTCGCAATCGAAATAGGAAGAATAGATACTACAGGGAAGATGTATATTCAATATGATGACAACTATTTATTGCCACTTCCCGTGCCTTCAAGTGATGCAACCGAAAAGGTATTTAGAATAAAATATGCCTTTGCAGACGGCAACGGAAGTGATTTTAGACTTGTATTTATACGTACAGATACGACCGCAACATACAGAGAGCAAATGATAATAGATACAATACCGGTTATTGGCGATACATTGATATATGTCAATCTAACACGTTCTATGAGTGATGTACCGCATAATGCTGTAAGGGCAAATAAGCTCCTGTTGGATATAACGCCAATCCCCGCCAA
>CAZOOR010000104.1:0-5225 GCA_964581505.1 uncultured Hyphomicrobiales bacterium | reverse complement strand
TGAAATAATTGACCGCAGACTATAAATTGTAAGTACAAAGAATAGAAAAAAGAAAAATAATATTACATTGCTAAATAGACGCTCACAGAAAAGACATTGCTCAGGACTGCGGCTATACATCCTCTGCGTTTGTGAGGTTTAGTATATTTACTGAGACTGTAAACTGGACTCTATCCAAAACTAATTAACTTTGTAAACCAAAAAAAGGACAGAGCAATGACAGAAGAAGAATTTTCAATAATGCTGATGAAAGCATTGAAAAAACTTAATGACAATGTTTATGTTGAGCAAAAAAACAAATTGAAAGAATAATAACGATGCTCACAACACAATACATAAGACATTGAACCAGCAGCAGTTAAATTAATAATTATGAATAAATAAACTAAGGGCAGTGTAATTTGAAAAGTTGGAGTAATAAACCTCCAGTCGCCTTATATGCTCACCTTTGTAAAGCCTTACTTGTTATTAGAATGTGCTATATGCATCTATATCTATTTTGATATGGACGGCAGATGTACTGTACTTCTCGGCATAGTCGGCAATAGCTTTTTTTAAGTATTTCCTCAATATATTTCCGCTTCTATCCTTCGTTTTATAACCCTTGATAATTATCATACGTCTGTAGCGATTTTGTAATTTAGCGATAAATGGCTGTGTAACTCCAAAAATCTGATAAGCATTATTGAATGGGAGCAAGTTAAGGAATTGCATTGCTTTTTTCTCGACTGTGTGTTCGTTTTTACCACTGAACTCAATAACAATGAAACGAACAAAAGGCGGATAATTCAATTCTCTTCGATTAGCCAATTCGTTCTTATAGAATAATTCGTAGGAAGAGTCCAGAACAGCGCGCAATGCTAAATGTCGCGGATGTGCAGTTTGAATAAAGACTTTCCCCGGTTTTCCGCCACTGCGACCCGAACGTCCAGCCACTTGTGTCAATAGCTGAAAAGTTCTTTCCGTTGCTCTGAAATCCGGTAAGAACATTTGCAAGTCTGCATTAATCACACCGACAAGTGTTACTCGCTCGAAATCCAAACCCTTGGCTACCATTTGAGTGCCGACAAGAATATCAATTTCGCCTGCAATAAATGCTGTGAATATTTTCCGAAGACTACCTTTTTTGCCGGTGCTATCCAAATCCACACGCTGAATAACAGGATTATATCCCTCGCTTTTTAAAATTGCCGAAAGTTCATCTTCAATTCTCTGTGTGCCGAAGCCGTATTCTTTTAATTCGGGAAAACCACAAGCCGGACACGAGCGTTGTGCATTAATTGTATATCCGCAATAGTGGCAACGCAATTGGTTTTTCTTCTTGTGATAGGTAAGCGAAACGGAGCAATTTTTACATTCGGGAATATAGGCGCAATCCGGGCATTCCAAGAACGAGGCGAAACCACGTCGGTTCTGAAAAATTATTATTCCTTCTTTATTTCTTAGTTTTTCTCCAATCTCTTCGATTAAATGTTTCGAGACGGAACCCGAGAACTGTCCCGACTTGCTCGCCGCAGTTTTATCAATAAGTAGTATCTCCGGCAAAGTAGCACCGTCAGCTCTTTTCTTAATTTCAAGTAATTGATATTTTCCGATTTCTGCATTGTACATTGATTCCAACGATGGCGTTGCACTGCCCAGAATAATCGGAATATTCTCGAAATTAGCACGCATAACGGCTGTGTCGCGCGCATTGTAGCGTGGTGCCGGCGAATCCTGTTTGTATGACGGCTCGTGTTCTTCATCAACGATTAGCAAACCAAGATTTTGCATAGGTGCAAATACTGCCGACCTTGCTCCGATTACGATACGTTTTTTGCCTTCGCGTATCAGCCGCCAAGCATCAAATCTTTCGCCGTCAGACATACGACTGTGCAATGCCACAATATCATTGCCGAATACATTTCTAAATCTATCAATTAATTGTGGTGTCAAAGATATTTCGGGTACGAGCAGAAGAACGCTTTTCCCCTGCTCAATAATGTTAGTAATAGCATGAATATAGATAAGTGTTTTACCGCTACCCGTTACGCCATGAATTAGTATGGGTTTATGCTCTTTTTTTTCAATTGCCTTTTTAATTTCGTTCAAACAGAACTCTTGTTCTTCGGTTAATTGTAATTTCGATTCGTCCCGCTCCGCAAGTAAATCTTCATCAGTCAGGCTTCTATCTACTTCAATATCGATTATTTCAAAAATACCTTTTTTAGCAAGTGTATTTGCGATACTGCGTGATAGTTTTAATTCTTTAAGCAGAGATGATAATTTCGGAATAATACCTTTCGACTGTGCTAAATACACATTGCCAATTAGTAAAGAATGCTTTGGTTTGCTTTTATCCAATTCGTCCAGCAAATTTTTCAATTTATTCTCATCAGTGAAATATTCAGCCGAGAGAATGACGCCCTTTTGCTTTTTGACCTTAGTGGTTTTTGTAAATCCGGTGTCAATACGAATAATGCCATTCTCGGCAAGTGATTCCAGATAATCGGATAGATAAGGCATTTTCAACCTTTTCTTTAAATATGCAAGTGAAACGGGTTCATTGTGTTGCAACAAATAATTAAGGAACATCTTCCTTTTTTGCGACTGTCCGCTCAGGCGTTCCACTTCATCTTTATCCAATTCTTTGAGCAGACTGATTTTGAGCATAGTCTTAGGCGACATACCGGCGGGCAGAGCGGCTTTCAGCACAATACCCCAAGGGGTGAGATAATATTCGGAAATCCATTTTGTCAGTTTAAGCAAATCGTCAGAAAATGCAGGCACATCATCAATTAGTTCAATTATCTCTTTGAAATTAATATTATCGTCAGGTTCTTTGTTTTCCTTAATAATAATACCTGTCATAGCCCGCTTGCCGAAAGGCACCAGCACACGCGCACCAAACAAGTGCTTAATATCTCCTCCCCAATTAATTTTGTACGAAAACAATCTATCAATCGGTACCGGAATCGCTATGTTTACAATATATTCCATTTTGCTAAAATATTAATGTTAAATTAGCATTTTAAAATCATATATTAATAAGAAAATATTTAACAATTTATGAAACATATTGAGAGAATACGCCGTATTTTAAATTGTTCACTAACATTTTCGTCAATAAATATAAGTATAATTAATTGATAATAAGAATAATGATAAAATATATTAAGTTTTGGACATTTGCGCTGTTTTTTACCCTTGCTTTTCAGCATTGCAATTCGCAAGATGATTTGGCGGTACATCGGGCAAATAGTACGAATACACAGTCCGAAGAAAGCACACAGGATTTATACACAACAAATAACTCTATCACGGCGGCACGTGAGAATGCTATCACACGAACGGTAAAAATTGCAGAGGACGCAATTGTTGGAATTAACGTTACTGAAGTGCGAGAAGTAGTATATCAAGACCCGATGTTCATTCCTTTTTTCAGAAATTATTTTCGGGAGCGCCGCAGACGTTACAAAGTTCAAGGTCTGGGTTCGGGTTTTATTATTTCGTCGGACGGATATATCTTAACTAATCATCATGTTGCGGGCAATGCTACGAAAATTGTTGTTACTATGACGGACGGCTCGAAGCACGATGCGACTATTGTCGGTGCCGATAAGACCAGCGATGTAGCCTTACTGAAAATTGAAGGACGAAATTTGCCATATCTGAAACTCGGCAATTCCGAGAATATCCTACTCGGTGAATGGGTCATTGCTTTTGGCAATCCTTTTGGTTTGTTCAATCTTAATGCCAAGCCTACTGTTACAGTCGGGGTTGTCTCGAATAAGGATATTGATTTTTCGCAAGAGGGACGCATATATAAAGGAATGATACAAACAGATGCGGCGATTAGTTCCGGTAATTCCGGCGGTCCGCTACTAAATGCGCTCGGTGAAGTCATCGGGATTAATACTGTTATTTATTCAACTGCACAAAGTAGTAATGGCGCCGGTAGTATTGGTATTGGTTGGGCTATCCCGATTAATAGGATAAAAAATATTATCGAAATACTTAAAAATAATAAAAGCATTAATCGTAATTTCGAGACCGGTATGGATATAGCTACATTAGACGAGAAACTGGCATATTATCTTGGTATTAAGCCGCGTAGCGGGGTTGTGGTTGTTGCTTTAAATACGAGGAGCGTATCGGGCAAATCGGGCATTGAACCCGGTGATATTATCATCGAAATCAACGATGAAGAAATAACGGACGAAGCGGATTATTATATGATTATTAATGATATGAAAGTCGGCGATAAATTAAATATAAAATTTATCAGAGACGAAAAAGTAATGACAACAAGTTTTATTTTACCCCAAAGAGGATTTAGACGTGGCAGAAGATAATATAAACTCCATCAAAGCTGTTGAACTAATTAAGCGATACGGTAAAAGAACGGTTGTAAAAGGAATTTCCATTGATTTGAAACAAGGAGAAGTAGTCGGTCTGCTTGGTCCCAATGGCGCCGGTAAAACAACTACTTTCTATATGATTGTCGGATTGGTAAGACCTAACGGCGGTGATGTTTTTCTCAATGATAAAAAAATAACAGACTACGCAATGTACAAACGTGCAAGAATGGGCATAGGGTATCTGCCGCAAGAACCGTCTGTTTTCCGCAAAATGTCTGTTGAAAATAACATACGTGCTATTTTGCAACATCAGAAAATGAGCAATAAAGAGCGGAAGGTGCGGCTGGAAGAACTCCTCGAAAATTTTAATATTACACACATTAGAAAGAGCAAGGGCTATATGCTTTCCGGTGGTGAACGCCGCCGATGCGAAATTGCACGCTCTCTTGCGGCAAATCCGAAATTCATTTTACTTGATGAGCCTTTTGCCGGTATTGACCCGCTTGCAGTTATGGATATTATGTGGATGATTAGAAAACTGAAAGACCAAGGTATCGGTATTTTAATAACCGACCATAATGTTCATGAAACTCTATCGATAACAGACCGCGCCTATATTCTGATTGACGGTGAAATATTTACCTCCGGTACAGCAGAGGAAATAGCCGATAACAGAGAAGTACGCCGACTTTATCTCGGCGAGAACTTCAAACTCGAAAGATATGAATAGGAAGTGACTGTATATATATTTCTATAACCGCATCCTGCGGGGTGCGGTTTTCTTATTTCTGGTGGTGTGCGAAGTGTGGCACACTAAGAATGAGCAACTAATAATTTTCTTTCTGTTTGTCAGAATGATTTGTTAATTAAAAGTTGTTTCTCTCA
>CAZOOR010000103.1:0-5305 GCA_964581505.1 uncultured Hyphomicrobiales bacterium | reverse complement strand
TTGGCGGGGATTGGCGTTATATCCAACAGGAGCTTATTTGCCCTTACAGCATTATTGCCAACCGAATATATAATCGACTTGTCCAGATATATTGTGTAATTCAATGTATCCATTATCGGCAAATCTCCAATTATTTCTTGCTCATAATAGACCTTGTTAGTATCATTACCTATCAAGAGTAAACGGAAATTATATGCAAGACCATCTTTTAGTTTATAATCAATATAATAGCATGAATCCTCGCGGAATGTCGTTGGCAGTGTTAGTTCAACTGTACTACTGTCATCTGAATATTGCAAGAACATCCTTGCAGTTGTATCTAGCGAGAATGTACGGTAATACAAATGTGAATCATCTGTTACCGAGAACCAATCGGAAATCAAAGTATCTTTGCCGTTATAATAATATGCCGTTTCGCCTTGATATGACACAGAATCGTAAGGTAATGTCAAAGTCAAAGCTTGCTCATCAACAAAGAAATTGCTCCAATATACCGAACCGCTGTCTTTGGCAAATCCCAAATAGGTCTTTGCTATTAAATCTTCAGGCTCGATTGCAAAGAAGTATCTCGGGTTGCTTACTATATTGCTACCATCATCGAAGACCCGACGATTGCGCCATATATGCTTATAGTTTGATTCAGGATATTGGCTTAAATGTGCTTGACTTCCTGGTGCAACATAACGATATATTTTTGTAAGATTTGTATAATTCACTCTTGTTCCATAATCAAAATCCAAAGACTGATATATGTTACCGTTTGCCGAAAAATTCAGAACAAAATCGTCATTTTTCGGTGTTTCTATTCCGTAGTTATTTGAATAATATCCGGATGATTGGGACAAGTTAGGTTGCGTCATTGAACCGGACAATTGTTTTATTGTACGTAAAGAAGAAACATAAATATTTCTAAGACTATTTCCACTATCTAGTGCAAATAAAGCAGGTAATTCTAATCTATAATAAGCATTAGGACTGCGAAAACGTAACATTTGACATGCTATCCTTTCAAATCGTAAATGGATAGTAGTGAATATTATGTTCATATCTCCACTTACTCTACTTATTACGGGATAAAAATTATCAAAACTTATATTAAAATAACCTACATGATGATATACATCAGGATATAATATTGTGTAATCCAAATTTGTTATATCCGGTATTGTATCAAATATATTTCCGTTATAATCTAATTTGACATTCGTGTACATTATTCTGTATTGTCCACTAGTAGAATACATATCGGGAAAATCGCATGACCATACCAAAGAACAATGTTCTTCACCAAGAGTAATATCCGAATATGTGTTTAAAGATGGGAATTTTTGCTTATGTCCGGTTATTATACCCGAATTATAATTAAACATTAGATTTTGTATCTTCTTCATGGTTGTCGGTATCCCCGAATCCGGTGGGGCAAAAGCAATCATAACATATGGGTCTTCCAGAGGATTGCTCTTTTCACCTGATGTCCAAGCATAATACAACCCATTTGCCGAGGCATTGACAACGGGCGTTCCCCATTGGCTGCGTACAGGGTTTACCTGATTGGCACTGTCGGCGGGGGTTTGTATGTCGTCTATCTGCCGGTTGCTGATTTCGTTCGGGTCATTGTAGGGATTCGTTGCGTCAAGGCAAGAAACCACAACATCGGCACCAGCTGCATCCGCACCGTCTTTACAGGTATATATTATATATGCTTTCAATTTATTATCATTACTATCCTTCCTGACTACTATTGCGGGATAATCGCATTCGTCCGAGTTCTTTGTCTGTTCGGATAAATCAGTATAATTATCGGAAATTGCAATTCCTTTTTGCATATTCGTAAATCTTTGCCAAATAATATTCTGCGGATAGCGTGTGTCCCCGGAATAATGCACGGGATCTATTTCTTCCAAAGTACTTGCTGAATCTAACGGCTCACTTCGGCTGTAATACACTTTCACCCTGTCATTATCAGATGTATCCGTCTTGAAATATACCAAATGATATTGTATCAAGCCCGTTTCGTTGCCCGAAGTGTCAAGCACCGGATAGGCAACCATTTTGCATTGATTGGAGTTCGCAAGATTGCCCGACAAATCATCATCCTCATCTATGAATTCGCACTTAAACAACTTACCCTCGCCCGGCAGATAGTTCGTAATAATATTACTGTTAGTTCCTATTATCCTTTTGTAACGGGGATATAATATCGCTAAGGCGCTATCGCTCAGTGTGTTTCCATTGAATTTATGTATTGCTTTCAACGTATCGCGGTTCAAACCCAACTCCGTTACTCTAACGAGTTTATTCCTGTATTCAGACGGTAGGTTTAGAGTAAGTGCTATCTCGCGGCTACCCTGACGCTTCCACCAACGCTCACGCCACCAAGCGGCATTGCGATAAGTGCCGCTCAAATCATTACCACCCAAAACAACATTTTTATCGAACTCCGCAGTGGAATAGAAATCCAATGTGCTGTCCGTGCCGTTGCGGATTAAGGGGTCGGTGCGGCGGTTCTGTACACCTATATAGAATACACTATCTACTTTATTTCCGTTTTCGTCATATTCAAAGTGTAGCATTACATCATAGAAGCCAGAGTCAATACTTGACGATTGTTCATAATATGGAATATGACCAAATAATTCACCATCAGGTTGGTATATTGCTTTTGTTCTGCCTACCGGTCTCGTCAATATTACATTCTTGCCTACCTTCACGTACTTATCAATAGTTTCAGTTGGGTAGCTCGGGTGCTGCGCAATCCAATCAATAAAGCCCTTGCCGTACCAGCCAATAAGCCTCAATCTCATAAGTAAATCTTCGTACTCGTCTATCCATTTGTGCATTTTATATACTTCTGCACGCATTGATTGCAAACCTATATATATTCTTGTTGAATCAATGCCCAGCATAGAATATAAATAAGCGTTAGAACTATAAACAGTATCAAAACCATTCGGGTCAACAGTATTAGGGTCGCCGATTGATTGCACAAAATCCCCGCCTATTGTCGGCGAATATATTAAATCCTTGCCTGTTAAGTTCCCATAATTGAAGTATTTATTTTGAAAACCTAAAGTAGCACTACAATCCTGACAATAGCTGTTGTAATCTTCATCTTTTATAAGATTGTGATAACCACCCCTCTTCAACCAATAAACCAAACCTTTAGCCCCCAATAGTGTAGCTTCATTCATCATAAGTCGTAGCTCTTCACCTGTTTTGGGGCGCGAGTGTTGTACAGGTAAAACAAATGAATTTATTGCATCGTCAATTATCCATGCTTCAGACTGCACCCAAAGATTAGCCACCCAATTATTATCAAAATCATTGAATAGCAAACCGTTATTTTTATAATAAAAATTATACAAATTATCCTCGACTTGGAACATTGTACTGTGCCGATAATTATATAAGGGATCTTCCCAATCATTATATTCAAAAATATTCCTGTCATTAATTGGTAATGTCGTATAATGTCCTTCTAAAAATGTTTCGTACTCCGAATCAAATATATGCGTAAATACTCTGTACTCATTACCTTTATATCCGTAATTATAATTAAAAGTTTCGGGATGTTTGCCGCCATTTGTCTTTTTTACATAAGGTACTGCTACAAATGTTTTGAATACTAAATTATCACCGTTCTTAAATGATTTAATTGATGTGGCATGGCGGAACTGCGCCGGCTTATTATCTCTTGCTGCCAATTCCACATCGGCTAAGGTATCCACAAGCATATTGAAATACCGACCTGCAGTCCACTGGCACATTGTCATCTCATCCATTGCATAGAACATCGCTATTCGCGGGTGCCGCGGGTTTTGCGCCCTGCTGTATGCAGTCCAATAGTCTAGGAATAATTCATCTATACGGTTGCGTACGTCTGTGTCATAGCCACCACGCATTAATTTCTGCAAACGCGGCGTCTCTATGCGTACCCAGTTAATACCAACATCAAGATTGCCGTAATACTCAACCTCTACGTCCACCTTCGTTATATATTTATTTATTCCGTAGCGGTTCTCATGCCAGTCGTAACGAAAATAAGGATTGTTGTCATATTCATTGGTTAACGAATCAATATCACCGGTAAACCTTGCAAAAGCCGAAAGTGTAATGCTCGTATCATTTGTCAAATTATTTTCGAGCATTTCGCCGGTTATTACTATTTCAGTTGTTCCGGCGGTAATCGCCCAATCTCTGGCAACGCCCCTATAATCCCCGAGACTACCGATTATACTGTCATTTCCGCTAACGCTTTGCATAGGAACCTTGTCGAATTTAACATATCCATGCGTAGTATCATCATTATCCTTATCATATAGTATGTATGGCATTCGCAATACCAATATTGTATCGTTAAGATGTGCCGCAACGGAATCGGTGTGCATTGCCTTTAAGTTTATACTCAAACAGTATTGCTTACCGTTGAACGGGTGAAAGACGGTCGTATCATGTGCGTCATTTTCTGTAACACTATTCGTTCTTTCTGTATATGTTGTATCAAATGTACCATCATTCTTTTTTTTAATTTGTCGTATAGGATAATAATCCAACCATCTCAAAACAGTACCGTCCCAAATATCTTTAAGTACAACTTTGGGTTGAGTTAAATTATTCTTATGCAAAACAAAACGTTCAAAATCCGTATTAGTATCACCAACGATAAAATCACGATAATTAAAACCGAATACCGAACCGCATTTATCGCCGTATCTCGGCTTAAATGCTTCGCTTGAATCAACTTCAATTGTCGGTTCCAATTGCAAGCCGAGGGCAACGAAATATTGATTGGCATTGCGTCCGTTGCCAATTATCGGAGCACCCAACACTAACGATACATTCATACTGTCGGCAACATCTGCACTCGCAATAGGATAGCCATGATAAAAATTAATACCGAGTGCTTTATCTAATTCTTCACCTACACTACCCCAATTCCAACCTTTAATAAATCTATTGAAATTTCTGTTAATTAAAGATGAATTAACAACCGAATCAATAGGCGGCGGGTCAATGTTATTCTGTGCATAGATATTTACAACAAATAACATCATTAGAAATATAATTAAAAACTTTTTCATTGTGTTTCCTCCCCATTATTTATTGACAATTAATTTATAAGAAACACCATTATCCATTATAACCATATATGTTCCGCTCGGTAATTCCGATACATCGAACCTTACGCTTACCCCCTCTCGGGAGGGGGCTAGGGGGTGGGTTAGCACAATATTACCACTCACATCATATACCCTGACCGTACCCTTCAGGGTACGGTTACCTATCGGTATATTCACTTCTCCCG
>CAZOOR010000102.1:0-5345 GCA_964581505.1 uncultured Hyphomicrobiales bacterium | reverse complement strand
ACTGCTTTTATTTTATCTCGCATTAAACCACTTAGAATATTCAGAAATCAATGTGTCAGTGTCCCTAATCCGAAATATTTAGCCAAAATTATAATGCTTGCGAATATCTTTTGTAATATTCCAAACACATTTCAATCCTTTTGGGAACTCTACGTAATCACCTGCTTGTATATGGAAGTCGCCATCATCTGTTTTTACCGTAACTTCACCATCAAGAATTAGGCACTGCTCGGGTGAATCATAATACCAATCAAATGTAGAAACTTCTTTTTCCCAGATGGGCCAATTGTGAATACCCTTGTCTGCAATTTCGGTGTCGGAAAGTTTTTTTATAATAATACTCATAGTAAACTCCTTAATAATATTTATTATACTCTTTTAGCATACATCTGTCCTGAATAAATACAATGCCGTTTTCCTCGGCAAGTTGCTTAGCCTCGTCATTGATAATACCCTCTTGCAACCAAATTATGTCAATATCGCCCTTAATCTTTTTGCGTTCAACCGCTTCCTTAACTACATCAAGGCAGAATTCGGAGCGGCGAAAAACATTGAGTATCTCAATTTTTTCTTCAACATCTGCAATTGAAGAGTATGACTTAATAATGCCGATTTGATTTGTGTTCGGATTGATTGCCACTACATTATATCCTTGGCTATGAATAAATACAGGCACATAGTTTGCGGGTTTTGCCGAATTTGTGGACATTCCGTAAACAGCGACCTGTTTGTATTTTTCAAGTATTTCTTTGCTTGTCATTGATTATCCTTGAATTTTTAAATATTTTATTGTTAATTGCAATTTAGCAAATATAGCAATAAATTAAATTATATAAAATTAAAGTAACGGAAATGAAATTATGTCTTTACAAAGCAGTAAATTAATCATCTTTGCAGCGATTATTTTGCTTTTATTAACTGCAATGAAGGATAGCAATATAATAATTGACAGCCAAATGACATTTGCTCAGGCAATCAAGGGAAGCAAGGCACCGCAAAAAGTTATTAACAATTTGGTGATGCTTGATATTAAGTATTATTCGACTGACGGCAAAGTTCATCAAGGACAACTTATTGTCAGCAAGGACGTTGAGAATGATGTAAAGGATATATTCGGAATGATGTTCGATATGAAATTTGTAATAAATAAGATGCTTCCTATTGTCAAATACAAATGGTCGGACAATAAATCAATGGAAGACAACAATACATCGGCATTTAATTATCGCTATATTGCAGGAACAAAGCGTCTATCCAATCATTCCTTCGGGCGTGCAATTGATATTAATCCGCGATGGAATCCTGTAATCCATAAGAATGGCAGGCTGTCGCCTGCAAATGGCAAATATGACACTAAAAAGCCCGGCACCTTTTATGCCAAACACCCGATAGTGTTGGAATTTAAAAAACGAGGCTGGCGTTGGGGTGGTGATTTTAAGAAATATCGGGACAATCACCATTTTGATTTACCTAAGTAATTACACTTTTACTCATTTAATTATGTATTTTTTAAATTAAAAAATATTGAGAACAATAGAAAAAATTGAAATGACACAGAAAATTGCACTACTATTGATTCATGGCATCGGCAAACAAGATGAGAACTATGCTCATCAGATTACTTATGAACTGAAAAAGCATTTTGCCGGCAATCTGCAAAAGCTCGGGGTAAAAAATCCTGCGGCAGAACTTGTTATCGAAGATGTGTATTGGGCGCCGGTTATTCAGAAGTCCGAGGATAAACTCTGGGAAAAGTTGAAGAAAGGCGGCACAATGAATTTCGTCAATCTTCGTAGGTTAATGATTGATTTTGCAGGTGATACTATTGCTTATCAGAAAAATAATGACGATAGGAAAATATATGACGGAGTTCACGAAATCATTGCAAAATCAATTGATAAACTCGGCTTTATTGCCGGTGAAAAGGCTCCCTTATCTGTTATTGCTCATGGGATTGGTAGTGTGATGATTTCCAATTATTTCTGGGATTTACAGAATGAAAGCAAGGATAAGAAACTAATTTCGCCGCTTGTACAAAAATACATTGACAATTCACCGATACAAAGAGGCGAGACATTCTGCAATTTTTTTTCACTGGGTAGTCCACTTGTTTTGTGGTCTCTGCGTCATAAGGATTTCGGTGAACCGATAGCAGTACCATCGCCTTTGTTTAGCAAGTATTACCCCGAAGTAAAAGGCGAATGGGTGAATTATTATGATAAAGACGATATTATCGGCTATCCGATAAAACCCTTAAATGACGCATACAATAAGGTTGTTTCTCGGGATATTGAAATAAATGTAGGCAATATTTGGAGCAGTTGGAACCCGGCTTCGCATCTGGGATATTGGAATGATGACGATGTTATTGTTCCGGTTGCCGAATCGCTCTCCAAATTGTGGCTGACAATTAATATGAAAAAATGAAAAAGAAAAGTCAAAAAACAAGAGAAGAAAGAACGGTCTATTACCGTTTGAATAAATATATCGCCGAGTCCGGCGTATGCTCACGCCGCAATGCCGACGAACTCATTGCCGCCGGAAAGGTTAGCGTTAATCGAAAGATTGTTACCAAACTCGGCACAAAAGTAAAAGCGACTGATTTTATCACTGTCAATGGCGACCCTATTCAAACGGCAAAGAGATATACATACATATTGCTGAATAAACCGAAAAACACAATTTCCACTACAAAAGACGAAAAGGACAGAGCAACTGTTCTTGATATTGTTCATTCACGAAGTAGGGTATATCCCATCGGTCGGCTTGATAGGAACACAACGGGTGTTTTGCTACTGACCAATGACGGCGATATGGCAAACCGACTGACGCATCCTAAATTTCAAATTCCGCGAATTTACAAAGTAGGCATTGACAAACCCCTAATGGAAAAAGATGCGGCAAGAATAGCATCTGGTATAAAAACCGATGATTTTGAATCATCTCCTTGCGAGTTGATTATTTCTCCTAATGACAATACAAAAATTACACTCGTATTGCGTGAAGGCAAAAACCATGAAGTCAAAAAGATGTTCGAGACTTTCGGTTACTATGTGAAAAAACTTGATAGGACTATGTTTGCGGGTATTACTATTAAAGGTCTATCACGTGGTGAATACAGACATTTGGATAATGCGGAATTAAATCACCTGAAAAGACTCACAGGTTTGCATTAAAAATCAATTTTTCTACATATCCCAAATCCTTTCAAAAGCAAATAATTATTTTGTATTTTATTGAAAAAATAGTAAATTACCTAACTATATAAAACAAAAATAGTATTTTTTTAAACAAGATGCGGCGGTAGCAGCAATTACCGCGTATAATTTGGAGGAATAAATGTCCGAAGAAAACAAAATGATTGAGGAAATCAAAGAAGAGCCTCAAGAAGAAACAAAGAACGTCGAAGAAAAAAAGGACGCTCAAACTTTTCACAACTTACCATCTGTCTCTGCCTTAATTGATTCGGGTTTTGAAGACCTGGACTTGGACGACGACGCTTATGCGGCGATGACCGAGAACACAGTTAGCACAATCAAAGAAGACGAGCTGGTTAATGGTAAAATAACCAAGATTACAAAAGATGAAGTTCATGTAGATATTGGTTTTAAATCCGTAGGTATTGTACCGCGTGCCGAGCTTCTTAATTCTGAAACTTTGCAGGTCGGTGATGATATAGACGTATTTATCGAAAATATCGAAGATTCCACAGGCAAACTGCTACTTTCAAGAAGAAGAGCAGACTTTATGCGTATTTGGGACGATATAATAGAATTATTCAATAAGCAGGAAATCATTCAGGTCAAGATTTTGAGAAGAATCAAAGGCGGTATGGTTGTCGATTTAATGGGCATAGAGGCATTTTTGCCCGGCTCGCAGATTGACGTTCGTCCTGTTCGCGATTTTGACCAATGGGTTGGTAAAGTTATTGATGTGAAAGTTGTTAAAGTAAATCACCCGAGCGAAAATGTTGTTGTCAGCCACAAGGTATTGCTCGAAGAGCAATTGAGTGAACAGCGTGAAGCAATTATCAGTAAACTCGAAAAGGGTCTCGTCCTTGAAGGTACTGTCAAAGCCATTTCCGACTTTGGTATCTTTGTGGACCTCGGCGGTGTTGACGGACTTGTCCATATTACCGATTTATCTTGGGGACGTGTTACACACCCGAGCGAAATCGTTAACCTTGACGAAACCGTTAAAGTTGTTGTGCTTGATTTCGATACTGAGAAGAGAAGAATTTCACTCGGTATGAAACAGCTTACTCCGCATCCTTGGGATACTATTGGCGACAAATATGAAAAAGGTACGCAAGTTACTGGTAAAGTTGTCAGCTTGACAGACTACGGTGCATTTATCGAAATCGAAAAAGGCATTGAAGGATTAATCCATATTAGCGAAATGTCATGGACACAGCATATTAAGCATCCTTCGCAGATGGTTTCAATGGGGCAAATTATTGAAGCCGTCGTATTGAATATTGATAAGGAAGACAAAAAACTTGCTCTCGGTATGAAACAGCTTGAGCCGGACCCCTGGGAAGATTTATTAAAGAAATATCCCGTCAATTCAAAGCATACGGGTATTGTACGCAACCTTACTAACTTCGGTATCTTTGTGGAACTCGAACCCGGCGTTGATGGTCTTGTGCATATTAGTGATTTATCTTGGACAAAGAAAATACGCCACCCGGGCGAATTTGTCAAGAAGGGAGACAATCTCGAAGTTATAGTTATTAGCATTGATTCCGAACAGAGAAGAATTGCTCTCGGACACAAGCAGGTAAGAGAGAATCCATGGAATTACTTTGAAGATAAATATAAGGTCGGTTCTGAAACAGAAGCGAAAATCGAAAGAATCATCGAAAAGGGCGTTATCGTTGAACTTCCTGACGGAGTTGACGGTTTTGTTCCTGTATCGCAGATTTCTTTTGCACCGATTAAAACCATCAGCGACTATTTCCAGATTGGTGATTTATTGCCGCTAAAAGTCGTTGAATTTGACAAGGATTCCAAGAAAATTGTTCTTTCGGTTGTAGAATTATTGCGCGAAAAAGACGAAGCAACTATTGCCGCTTACAATGCACAGCATCCGGTTCCGAATGCAGATAAATTCTCGCAAGAACCTCCGAAGCACGACAGGGTAGATTATGAATTACCTGAGGAATTCCTCGAAATGTCTATGCCGGAAGATGATGTAAAGGAAGAAGCACCGGCAGAAGAACCCAAAGCTGAGGAAGCAAAGGAAGAAGCACCGGCTGAAGAACCCAAAGCTGAGGAAGCAAAGGAAGAAACACCGGCTGAAGAACCCAAAGCTGAAGAAGCAAAAGAAGAGAAAACGAAAGAAGA
>CAZOOR010000101.1:0-5670 GCA_964581505.1 uncultured Hyphomicrobiales bacterium | reverse complement strand
CTATGATTCTAAAAAATGACATAACATTTTCTAATAAATAACGAACGCACAACAACGGCTATAAGCATTGAGCTACAAGTAGTTAAATTGAATAATATGAACATAAATAAACTGCATAGTAAATTGAAAGTGTGGTATTTCAAAATCCCGCACTAACCATATACAGACCGTTGGGACAGAATTCGCTACGCTCATTCTGTCCCAATGTTCTGGGCAAGTTAAAGAAACGACATAATTGACTTAAAAGAGAGCAGAAAAAATATTTTTAAAAATATTGGAAAGCAATTTTGACATAATAATAAAAAAAGTGGAGACCAGAACACACTTTAATAAACGGGTTGAAACCGAAAAACCTTACGAGTAGGAAAAATTAAAGGAAAATAAATATGGAAAATTTAAAAGAAGACACAAACACTACGAAACAAAGACATGGATGCGTTACTGCTTGGTTGATTTCAATGTTTATTGTAAATTCAATGGCTGCTATTTTATATCTTTTTGCAGGAGACATGGTTGCTCAAAATTTCCCTGGTGGAATTTCAAATTCAATGCTGATTTTATTAGCAATAATAGGAATTGGAAATGTAATTTTCTTAATTCTATTATTTAAATGGAAAAAAATTGGATTTTGGGGATTTCTAATAACAAGTATTGGTTCATTAATCATTAATCTTAGCATTGGATTAGGTATTGGTCAATCATTATTTGGATTAGTTGGTATAGCAATTTTATATGGTGTTTTACAAATAAAAAAAGACAATATCCCAGCATGGGAAAATTTAGAATAAGCTGATTTGTGCGAATAATAGATAAAACCAGCCCACAACAAAAAATATAGTGCATGCCGCAGTTTCTTTTTCATAGAAAAAGAATTAGTAAATTTTAACGATAGTGAACTAAAGAAAATTATTGAATAAAGTCCGGCACGCACCATATTCAAACCGTTGTAGTGTACTTGGGTAGTGTAAATTAAACTCTGTCTGCTGAGGTTTTTTAAAATCACTATCGCTATCAATCCGGCACTGTAATTCGATTATGTTCTGATAAAATCACAAAAAAAATCCCCGACTGTATAGAACAATCGGGGTTTATTAATAAGTGCAATATATATTATTTTGCCATTGTAATGCTACGTCTCTCTCTGATTACGCAGACCTTAATCTGACCCGGATATTCCATTTCCTGCTCGATTCTTTTGGCAATATCATTAGCCATTGTGTCGGCTGTAATATCATCGATTTTATCGGGTTCAACTATGACGCGTACTTCACGCCCAGCTTGAATAGCAAATGTTTTCTGCACGCCGTCAAAGCTATTTGCCAGATTTTCCAATTTCTCGAGACGCTTCACATAGTTTTCAAGCGATTCACGTCTGGCACCCGGACGCGCCCCGCTAACCGAATCGGCAACTTGAACAAGAACAGCATACGGGCTTTCCGGTTCGAGGTCTTCATGGTGGGCGCCAACTGCATTGCAAACAATCGGTTTTTCCTTATATTTCTTTGTCAATTCGTAACCGACCAGTGCGTGCGGACCTTCCTGACCGTCATCAACGCATTTACCAATGTCGTGCATCAGAGCCGCCCGCTTGGCAATCTTCACGTCAAGCCCTAACTCCATAGCAAGCGTACCGGCAAGCTTTGCACACTCAATAGAATGATTGAGCAAGTTCTGTCCGTAGCTCGACCTGTATTTCATTTTTCCAATATATTTAACAAGTTCGTGATGGACATTATGCAAGTTCAGTTCAAGAATAGCATTTTCGCCCACTCTGAATATCTCGTCTTCGAGTTCCTTTTTGGTCTTATTAACAACTTCCTCAATTCTTGCGGGGTGAATTCTGCCATCTTCCATAAGTTTGATAAGAGCCATTTTTGCAACTTCACGGCGGAACGGGTCGAAACCGGAAATAACAACAGCTTCCGGCGTATCATCAATAATCAAATCAATACCGGTAGCGGCTTCGAAGGCACGAATATTTCTGCCTTCCCGACCGATAATGCGTCCTTTCATCTCGTCGCTTTCCAAGTTGACAACTGATACAGTACTTTCAATACTGTGGTCAGATGCGGTTCTTTGTATAGCCTCAATAATAAGATTTCTTGCCTCGCGTTGAGCGTTCACCTTTGCTTCGTCCCGAACTTGCTTAACATATCCGGCGGCTTCCGTTTTTGCTTCATTGATTAAATTATCAACGAGTTGTTTCTTTGCTTCCTCCCTGCTAACACCTGCAATCACCTCGAGCTTCTTAGTCTGCTTATCAATAACTGCCTGTAGCTCCTCTTTTTTATGTTTTAGCACTTCGGTGCGTTTTTGTAAATCCGCTTCAAAATTTTGGAGTTGCTTTTCTTTCTTCTGAACCATACCGAGTTTATGCTCGACAGCCTCTTCCCTGGATTTCAATTGTTTTTCAAAAGTTTGAATTTTTGATTTTCTTGACTGTACTTCGTTTTCGAAATCCTGTTTGCGTTTGTGCCATTCTTCTTTTACTTCGAGAAGTTTTTCCTTTTTAATATTAGATGCTTCTTTCTCGGCTTCCTTAATAAGGTTTTTCACACTGCCTTCGGCATCTTTTATTTTTGCCGCCGCCGCCTTATTGCCAATAATATACGAAATGGCAAATCCGGCAATCAGCCCGACAACACTAAAAAGGATTATCATCATCTCATTCATTTTTTTCCTTTCTAATCTATATCTTATTCCAAAAAAATATTATATAAAACCAAATTCTTCAATAAAAGAGCCGCACTAAGCAATCGCTGTTGTTTTCTTAAAAACTACGAGTCGGTTAGAACCCAACTCAACACGTTTAGGCCGTCTGCCTATATTTAACGTCCACTGAGTCCGAAGACTACCCCAAAGGGTTGAGGCCTGTTATTTATAGACAATAACTAAACCTTCTATAATATAGAAAACTAACGGTTCTATCGCTCGTTTGGACAACGAAAGTTAGTGCGGCATTTTTTGATTAAAAGCAGAAAAATAAATCTATTCGGAGGAGAATTTTCCGGCTAATTCCGCCGGTTTACTTAGATAATCTATCATTTCGTTTAGTTCCCGTGCTAAAAAATCAATATCAATTTCATACTGCTTTTTATTAATATAATATTTCTCAGCTATATTTAAAGCCGCCAACAGTGGTAATGTTGAGGCTGTTTCTTTTGTTTTTCCAATTAAATTATCAAGTTGTGTATTTACTTCCTTTGCGGCAGACTTGATGATGTCTTCATCTTCGCCGCGCAATGAATATTCTCTTCCGCCGATATTTACCTTAATTGCTTTCTGCATCTTCTTCGTTATCTCTCTTTGTCCTATTTATAATTACACGTTAAAATAGAACTTCTATATCTAATTTTATACAATCCAAAATTTAAGTTAAGAAAAAATAATTATTTAATCAAATCTAATAATGCAAGCTTATCATTGCTTGCCGATTATACTTTCAATTTTGCTCAGTTGTTTCTCCAGATTATATATCAATCTCTCACGCATTGCTACATCAAGCGATAGCCCTTCATCGCTTTTGATGCGTTCCAGTTCAAATTCTCTTATTTTATTTTGTAGATTTTTGACTTGGATTTCCATCACTGTCAGATTATTGCTCTTCGTGCCGAGTTCTTTTTCAAGACGTGCAAATTCAGTCCTCATCTCTTTTAATTGAGTTTCGTAAACCTTTTGCATTTCTTCTGTATTCTGCTGATTTTCTTTGTTTTCGCCTGAACTTTGTTCGAGTGCAACAATCTTTTCATTCAAAGATTTATTATTCCTAATCAATTCATCAATGTTTTTATCTTTTTGTACGAGTAATGCTTCGAGCGCCACAATCCTATCCTCATAATTCTTACTGCTTTCGATTGAATTGCGAATACTTTTGTTTTTTTCTTCGAGTTCGTTCTCAAGATATTGCAATTTATTCAACATTGATTTTTCATTTGCTGCAAAGTCGCTAATCATTTTTGTTTTTACTTGCAGGTCGTTTTGCAATGCTTCAAATTGCTCATTATCAATTTCAGTCTTCTCTTGTTGATTTTTGAGTAGTTCTTCTTGCAATTCTTCAATAGACTTTACGGATTCAAAATAATCCTTTTCGAGTAGTTCGTATTTTGCAGTAGCATCGCTTATTTGATTTTCAAGGAGCAATTTCTCGGCAGCAATTCCATTCATTTCCGCAGTTAATTGCTCAATTGTCCTATCTTTTTGTTCTATTGATTTCAGCAATGCAGAGGTATGAGCAAGTTGTTCGTTCAGAGCATCTATTTGTTGCTTCAAATCATTTATTTCCGATTGCAGTCTTTCCTGTTCCGAATTTGCCACCGACTTATTCCGTTCCAATTCTTTATTTTTCTCTTCAACCGCAACGAGTATCTCATTCAATTCTCTGAATTCATTTCTTATTTCAATACGTTCGTTCTCAAAATTCCTAATTTTGTTCTTTAATTCTTCACTTTCTTCCTTGCCGGTTATCTTTAATTTTTCGATTTCAAATTTCAATTTATCGTTTTCCTCAATCAATACGTCGCGAGATGCGTTCATCGTATCAATCAAATCATTAAGCTTTTCAATTTCCGCACCGGACTCGGAGGCTTTACTGATACTTTTCTTATGCTCTTCAAGCTGTTTTTCCAATCTTATAATCGCATTAGTCGAAATACCTAGTTCCTCTTGCTTTTCACCAAGCAGTTGCTCTAACTTCCCTGCACTTGCTTCGGCTTCATCAATTCTATTCAAAGCATTTTGCAATTCCTCTTGCAGTGCTGTGATAGCGGCTTTTCCGCCCCCCTCATTTTTTAATTTGTTGTAGGATTTTATTAGTATATCATAATTCTTTGCAAATACTTCCAAGGTGCTATTGCTCTGAGATAGGGTCTTTATTTCCGCTTCCAATTTTGCAATTCTGCCCAGATATTCATCATTTTCCAATTCAAGACTTTCAATATTGCGTTCCATATCTTTCATCTTAGCAATATCTTCTTTACTAATCACACCCTTTGAATCAAGCTTTTCTTTTAATTCATTATTGCGTTCGACAAGGAAATTGATAGTACCACTAATTTCGTGGATTTTATTCCATAATTTACTAACAGCATTCTCCAAGTTAGCACTCGGAAAATCAATTTTATTTTGTGTAGTGTTCATAGCACTCATAGATGAATATTAATAAATAAGAAAAAACAATAACCAACGCTAAGCAAAAAATGAAATAAAACAAGTTCATTACTCCCCGCCCGCAAATTAAAAAAAATCATAAGGAAAAAAAACTATTTTAACGGTTTATTCTATTGAATGGGGAAAAGTTATCTGATAAGAGAACTGTTTCTTTGTAGATAATCCATTTTTTGATAATAATTATTTATAGTTGTATATTTAAGAAAACAAAACCGCATCCTTCAGGGTGCGGTTTTATATTATGTCTTTTGCCTTTAAAATTTCCCTCTCGCAGATGGTCGGCAGACGCAGTCTGACGGGGTGTTTGGCTATTCACACCCACGCCCTTTGGAAGAGGGCTATGGTGAGTAGCGGCTGTTGTGAAAAGCACCTCCCCGTCCTTGCTTCGCAAGTCCACCCCTCCTAAATTTAGGAGGGGAAAGAAATGCAAAAGGCAAAATATCCGGCTGTTCTTTTTCTCTCCTTGCTAAGGAGAGATGTCGCGAAGCGACAGAGAGGTTGGCT
>CAZOOR010000100.1:0-5829 GCA_964581505.1 uncultured Hyphomicrobiales bacterium | reverse complement strand
AAAATACAGGGGCTATCTTTCGGGATAGCCCCTGTTTTGCGTTTAAGCTATGTATTTTCCTCGCTTCACATAATGCGTATGCAGTAGTTTGTGCGACAAGTGGGAGCAGGGTCCCTCGGTAAGGAACTTGTCATAGATATAGACAATATGCGGGTTTTCGTGCGACTTGCGTACAGGCAAACCCTCTTCCTCACGATAAATCGCTTCCGCACGTTTCTTGCGAATTTCCGGCGATGTCGGTATCGGCTGACCGCCGCCGCCAATACAGCCACCCGGACAACCCATAATCTCTATAAAATGATAATCGTCAATCTCACCGCGTTTGAATGCTTCCATAACTTTCTTAGCATTAGCCGTACCGTGAGCAATCATAAATTTCAAATCAACACCCTCCAAGAAATCAAACTCTTTCTTGACATTCTCCAATTTGACAGATGCCTCACGCACTCCGTCAAAACCGCGGCAAGGCGTAATATTCAGATTTTCAAATGGAACCGGACGCCCGGTAACCAATTCATATACGGTACGTAATGCCGCTTCCATAACGCCGCCCGTAGCACCGAAAATCAATCCTGCACCGGAAGCATCACCGAAAGGATTATCAAAACCAGCTTTCGGCAGGTCTGGCAAATATATACCAGCTTCACGTATCATTTGTGCCATTTCGCGAGTAGTCAGTCCGTAATCAATATCCTGTTCGCCGGAATCATTCATTTCGGGACGGTTACATTCATATTTCTTTGCCGAGCAGGGCATCAAAGCAACCGTTACTATATCCTCGGGAGCTACGCCCGCTTCCTTTGCATAGAATGTTTTAATAACCGCACCGAACATCTGTTGCGGCGATTTGCAAGTAGATAAATAATCAAGATATTCGGGATAGAAATGCTCGATATATTTAACCCAACCAGGTGAACAAGATGTAAACTGCGGCAGTTTTACGCTATCGTCACCGTCCACAAGTTTAGCTTTTAACCTGTTCAAAAGTTCCGTGCCTTCTTCCATAATCGTCAGGTCTGCCGAGAAATCCGTATCGAAAACCCTGTCAAAGCCAATCATTTTCAGAGCGGTATTCAGTTCACCTGTAAGCGAAGTGCCTGCGGGCAGACCGAATTCCTCACCGATAGCGGCACGCGGCGAAGGTGCTGTCTGTATAACCACATGTTTGGTCGGGTCGTCAATTGCCCGCCATACATCATCGGACGGGTCATTTGCTTTGAGTGCCGCCGTAGGACAGCGATTGATGCACTGACCGCAATTGATACAAATAACATCGGAGAGAGGTTTATCTAAGAATGTGGAAATTGTAGTTTGGTCGCCGCGTCTTGTTGCTTCGAGAACACCGACTTCCTGCAAATCAATACAAGTACGTACACATCTTTTGCAGAGAACACATTTATCCATATCGCGAATAACCGAAAAACTCGAACGGTCGATTCTGTGCCGTCTCTCTTTCACATGACCGAAGCGATAGGAATCAACACCGTATTCTTTTGCAAGAGCTTGCAGTTCACAATTATTATTTCTATGGCAAGAATAGCATTCACCGTAATGTTCGCTGAGCATTAAATCGAGAATATCGCGTCTTGCTCTTCTGACCTTAGGCGATGTGGTTTTAATCTTCATCGAATTTGTGATGGGATAGGCGCAAGATGCCTGCAAAGTTCTCATACCTTCGACCTCTACAACACATATACGGCAAACACCCGAAACACATAAATCCTCGTGGTGACATAAAGTAGGAATATGCACATTATTCATCTTACATGCTTCGAGGATTGTAGTACCAAGCGGCACTTTGACCGAAACGCCGTTTATTTCAACATCAACGAGTGAGCCGATATCCTCGGTATTCTTTGCTTTTTCCACTTGCAGACGTTGCTGTGCTTTCGGCGCTCTTAAATCTATTTGAATTTTTGTCATTACTTCATTCCATAATTATAGTGAAAAAATCTCATCTTCAAAATGAGTCAGAATTGAAATAAACGGATTGGGACTCGACTGCCCCAAACCACACTTGGAAGCGACCTGCATAGTTCCGCCGAGACGCAATAATTCCTGATAGTGCGAGAGCGAACATTCACCTTTTTCGATTTTTTCTACACCTTCGAGCAATTTTACATTACCTATGCGGCACGGGGTACACTGTCCGCAAGACTCCTCGACAAAGAATTCCATAAAATTCTTCAGGACTTGCAACATATCCCTATCCTCGTTAAAGATGATAATCGAGCCGCCTGTCGGTATGTCTTCAAATGAAATTGTTCTGTCGAATTCTTCCTTAGGTATGCAGATACCGGAAGCACCGCCGACCTGAACGGCTTTCGTATTCTCAGCTCCGACTCGTTGCAACAATTCTTTAATAGTCAGACCGAACGGAAATTCATAAACACCGGGTTTTTCACAATCACCTGAAACGGAGATAAGTTTCATACCGGTTGATTTGGAAGTACCGAATTCCTTGAACCAATCAGGACCGTTGCACATAATTAAATACGCATCTGCAAATGATTCCACATTGTTTACAATAGTCGGCTTACCGCGAAATCCGGTATTAACGGGAAAAGGCGGACGATTGCGTGCTTCACCGCGATGACCTTCGAGCGATTCGATTAATGCGGTTTCTTCGCCGCAGACATAAGCACCCGAACCGAGACGAATTTCAATATCAAAGGAAAAGCCCTTGCCCAAAATATTATCGCCAAGCTTGTTTTCCGCACGCATATTTTCCAAATAGTTTTGAAGTTTCTTGTAAAGATAACGGTATTCGCCGCGCAAATATAGAAAGCCCTTTTCCGCACCGATAGCATAACCGGCAATGACCATTCCTTCAAAAACAAATTTAGTATATTCGTCCAGTAGCACTCTATCTTTGAAAGTACCCGGCTCGCCTTCATCGGCATTACAAATCACATATTTAATATCGCTTTTTGCCTGAAGAGCAAACATCCACTTACTTCCCGTTGGGAAACCGGCACCACCGCGCCCCTTCAATCCCGAATCTTTAATATCGAAAATAATATCATTTTGGGATTTATTTAGAGCGTTTTCGAGACCGTTCCCGTTTTTTTCATAATCGAAAAATTCTTTATCATTAATGATAGGCATTATATCTCCTATTTATATTCGTTAATTATATCAACAACTTTACGCGGCGATAACTTCGTATGCACGTTTTCATTAATCAGCATCGCAGGACCTCGGTCGCACATTCCCATACAATTGATGTATTCGAGGGAGAATTTTTTATCCGATGTCGTTTCCCCGAATTTAATACCAAGTTCGCGTTCCAAAGTCTTGGCAATACTTTTTGTACCCGCCATATCGCAGGAAATAGTCCGGCACAGACGAATAATATATTTACCCTTAGGTTCGGTATATAAGAAAGAATAAAACGTAATGACCGAATAGACCTCGACAGGGTGAATATCCAGAATACGAGCCACTTCCTGTTGAGCAAAATCAGATATATATCCGTGCTTAATTTGCAAATCCTGTAAAATAGGAAGCAGAGCATCACGCTCTTGTCCGTATTGAGTAACAAGATTTTCAATTTCTTCCGTGAGAGCATTTTTTTCAAGAACTAACATTCCTACACCTCATTTGGGGTTAAATAACTGTTGATTTTATCTAATAATACTTTCGGCGAAATGGGTTTCTCGAGGAACTCATCGACCGGCAAAGATTCGCCTGTTCCAAATTCCATGCCCAAAGCTTTTGAGACAGAGGACAGCATAAATATAGGCATAGTAAAACCTTTTTTTCTTAATTTGATAGCCAGAAAGAAACCGTCATCTGGTTCGTCCATCATCACATCAAGAATCACCAAATCCGGCTGTTCCTTCTCAATTAACTCAAAACCGTCTCTAATATTTCCGGCAGAGAGTACTATGTGTTCGTTAACCCGAAGCAGAAGCGTTACAGCTTCGATAATATCCGGGTCATCATCAATTATTGCAATTTTCGGCATATTTTAAACCTCTGAAATTTTAATTAATTATGTTTTTTCAAAAACACATTGGTTACACGAAGTAAAACTAAATAATACTTTCGTTTTTTCATTCATAAATGAAATTTCTATAATCAAGTGTTGTTATTGTGTAGTTCGTTTTACGTATAGGAATTTCATTATTCCAATCGGGAATATTTGTTTATATGCCTATAATTTCTATTACTTATCAAATTATTATTGAATATCATCATTCTCAATATCCTTTTAAATTTATTTAATCAATCATTCGTCAAGTATCTGTACTCATTTTATTAAATAATAATTGATGATTATGAAATTACTAATGATATATGCGAGCCGTTTCGCTTACAAACCAACCATAAAAACGATTGAAACAATGCCTGATGTTGCCGAAGGTAAATCTTTTGAGAATGTGCAGACAGCATTTATTCAAGTGGAAAAAGAAGATGAAGAAAATGAAACGGCAGTAAAAAAGAAACTGTTGAAAAATTTAAAATGGGTTGCCGGAAAGAATAATACAAAACACATTGTTCTGCATTCATTTGCACATCTTTCCGAAAGCAAAGCCGATTTTGAATTTACTAAATCAATATTCGACGAAATTGACGAACGACTAAGCAACTCGGGCTTTTCAGTTGAGCAAACACCATTCGGCTACTTTCTTGATTTATCAGTAGATGCACCGGGCTATTCATTGGCACGCGTTTTCAAGAATATATAATTTCAATAACCTAAGAATTACATCATTTACTATTTAAAATGGCTAAACAGAATAATATATATAAAATTGCTTCATATAACATTGAAAATATGTGCAATTGGTTTACTAAGAATAATCGCTTAAAAGAAAATAATAAAATTCAGATTGAGGCAGTTGTAAAAACAATAATGGATATGCAACCGCATATACTCGGGATTATTGAGGCAAGTCGAGAAATAGACGACCATGAATACTTCCTGACACATACTAAACTAAAACGAATGAATTTCAATATTGCCAAAAGTGATAATGTACGCGGCAAACAGGACTTGGTTTTTTATTATAGAGAGCCATTTGAGGTTATTTCCATAGACAGCAATATTTCATTTTATAATGATTGGAGCGAGGATATTGATTCTGACGGTATTAGGGAGGAATTAAATTTCGACAGGAAGCCGATGGAAGTTCTATTTCGTAATAAAGAAACAGGTGATGAATTACTGATTATCCTTGTCTCATTCAAATCAAAGGGTGTTTTCTCATCTGTTGATTTATACAAATACGAACATTTATCTCTTGCAAATAGAAAAAAATTATTTGCACAGAGTAAAAAAGTACGAGAGCGTGTAGATAATATTATGACAGACTCTCCTGACTTACCATTTATAGTTATGGGTGATATTAATGATGAAATCGGATTAGACCATTTCCAAAAAATGATTGGTGCAAGTGCTGTCGAAACAATAATGGGCGACATATTTCATCCCGACAAAATTCTTCACAACGCAATGTGGAGTTTAATAGAGAAAAAAGGAATTAATAAAGTCTGGACAGTACAATATCCCGACCCGATTCTTGGTAATATTAAGCATAAATCACTCATTGACCATATTTTTATATCGCCTAATATGATGCACAAAGACAGTAGAGTAAGATTTATCAGCGAGTCAGGTGATATAGTTAATCATCGCACAAATCCCGATGCCGAAATTGCTTCCGACCATTTACCAATATATTGTAAAATCAAGTTTTAAAATACATAAATTAAGTTTTTGGTTCCTATCAAAAAAAAATCTCTATAATAAGAATATTATAGAGATTTTTTTTGTGGGCCCTGAGGGACTTGAACCCCCAGCCTACGGATTATGAGTCCGGC
>CAZOOR010000099.1:0-5836 GCA_964581505.1 uncultured Hyphomicrobiales bacterium | reverse complement strand
GGAAAAAGCACAAGTAAAAAAAGATAAAAATAATCTTTCTGATAATCGAACAGCCGTTAAGGAAAAGAAAGTAAATAACAAAGCGAATAAGCAGACAAGGTCGGAGCAAAAAGAAAAAAAAATATTGCCAAACAGAGATAACCAAAAGAATAATCATAATAAACGGAAACAGAATAGCAAGAAGAAGGAATCTGTATATTTTGATAAATATAATAAAAATAAATTCTTGACAGATAATGAAAACAAGAATAAGATAATAAAAAATTTCCTTGCAACACTTTCTGCCGAGATGAATAACGAATTGCTAATCCCTGCAAATGCCAAGCTCTTGCTTGCTGTCAGCGGTGGCGTAGATTCTGTTGCTATGCTTGACGCAGTATTCCAATTAGCGGAACAGTACAGATATGAGATTATTATTTGTCATTATAATCATAAGTTGCGTGGAATGTCATCTGTTCAGGACGAAAAATTCGTCAGACAACTTGCTAAACAATATGGTTTGAAATTTCTTGTAGAATCAGGTGATGTCAAAACATTTGCAAAGACGCATTCACAGAGTATTGAGCAGGCGGCGCGTACATTACGTTATAATTTTTTCGAGCGTATGGCAAATTCTCATCAAGTACCTTACCTGATGTTGGCGCATACAGCAGATGATTCCGCAGAAACGGTATTGCTCAATTTGCTTCGGGGTAGCGGTTTGACTGGGCTTAGCGGGATTCCTATTCAGCGTACATTGGGTAGAAAAAACCAAGTGATTCGTCCACTGATGAAATTCAAAAAGGCTGACTTAATTAATTATGCCGAAGAGAGAGAATTAAAATGGCATGAAGACGAAACAAATTCTTTACTTAATTTTACCCGTAATAAAATTCGCAATGTGTTGATTAAGGATTTGCAAAAAGAATATAATCCCCAAATTGTGGATACATTGAATAGGACGGCAAATATAATCAGACTTGCGGACGAGTTCGTTAAAGAGCATCTTACACCTTATTTGAATAATTTCAAATGGAGCAAAAAGAAAGGTCTCCTTGCAATTAATATTCCTCTTTTTGAGTCTTGCGGCACTTTTATTCAGGGAGAAATATTACAGGCAAAGCTGAAGGATAAGTTCAATCTCGGTGATTTATCGCAAAGAATGATTGAACGAATTATTGCTCTACCGCAACTCGAAGTAGGCTCTATTATTGAAATCGGTAAGAATATTATTGCCCTTAGAGACCGGCGGCAACTTTTGTTCTATCGCGATAGAAATGAGCAATTCAGGGAAGCGGATATTTTCAAAGAGGGAGAATTTGAATTAGACAGTATTAAACTGAAATTAAAAAAAGTTTCAAAGAAGCAAGTATCTATAAGTAATGAACCAAACATCGAATTTTTTGATTTTGACTTAGTACCTGCTGTGCTGAAATTACGTACTTGGCAACCCGGGGATACTTTCACACCACTGGGTATGTCCGGCAGTATGAAGGTCAGCGATTTTCTGATTAATCAAAAAGTATCACTAATTGATAAAAATAGCGTATTGGTACTCGCCTCGAAGAGTGATATTCTTTGGGTATGCGGTATGCGGATTAGCGATAAGTTTAAAGTCAAATCATCAACTACCAGATTTCTGAAAGTGGAATTACTTGATAAGGAAAATAATAATGAGCAATAAAGATTTTTTCGTTATTGGTGATTACAAATTTGCTAAAAAAATTGACAGAAGTGATATACGAAAGCGGGTAAGCAAACTTGCCGAACAGATTCGCAATGAACACAGTGGGCATAATCTCACCTATATTGTTGTTCTGAAAGGTGCATTTGTCTTTGCCGCAGATTTAATCCGAGAAATTAATTTACCATCGGAAATTCTATTTATTGATTCCAAAAGCTACGGAAGTAATTTTAAAAGCAGCGGCAAGGTTGTACTTAATTTAAATGATATTGATATAAAGAATAAGAACATTCTTATTATTGAGGATATTATTGATTCGGGCAAGACAATGAAGGCATTGCTACAAGCATTGCACAAGCAACAGCCCGAATCCGTTGAAATTGTTGCATTTCTATCAAAACCGGAATCGCGTGAAACCGAGCTATTTGTTAAATATATTGGATACGATATTCCTCCTGATTTTGTAATCGGTTACGGACTTGATTACGCCGAACAGGGTAGGCATTTGCCGGATATTTATACAAAGCTCTAATTTGTCAAAAATAATAAGCATACAATTTCGACTACTCATTGTTTTATAATGAATAATACCGGAAATGAACACGGAAAAATATATTACAAATAATGAAGCGGAAACAATTGCAATCGGAAAGGCTTTTGCCGCAAAATTGCAAACAGGCGATGTCGTTGCTGTAAATGGTGATTTAGGTGCAGGAAAAACGGAGTTAATCAAAGGTATCTGCGATTACTTCGATGTTATTGATATGGTGAATAGTCCTACATTTACAATAATGAATCACTATACGGGAACATATAATGATGAGGAAATAAATATTATCCATATTGATTTATACCGCATAGAAACCGCAAAGGAACTTACGGAAATCGGTTTTGATGAATGTATTCATTCGGAGGATTATATCAAACTGATTGAGTGGCCCCAAAAAGCCCAAGACAAACTAGATAACTGGAACTACAAAATTATCATCAGCACAGATGAGCATAGCGAGAATAAACGCGAAATCTCCATCACAAGCAAAGATTAATACAGAAATATAAAAATAAATAACCTGCTGCGTTTAAAAAGTATTAAACGCAGACAGATTAACTGTAGAAAAAATATTTAATTATGCACAAGTATCAATTGCCTCCGATAGTTCCATCAACTTATCGAAATCAACGGATTTAATACTATCAAGCCTTGCTCTGAAATTATCCAATGCAGTTGAAGTGAAATCAGCCCATTGTCTTTGGTCAAGAATATAAATATCGTCTCTTAAATGTAAATGCGGTATTCTTAATCCGCCGGGGAAAGGTTTTGGCAAAATGTACTTCAATTCATTCTTTTCTTTTTCAAATCTCATCGGCATTATCATACCGGGGAATGGTCGTAAATCGGGAAAAGGTCTTCCGCCCGGAAAAGGTCTAATATCAAAATATCTTAACTCATTAGCATCATTCTCAGCAATCTCGGAACTCATATATGAGATATGATGGTGTGCCGCATAATGTTCCATATCGAATCTTGGAATTTTATATTTTGCAACAAATTCTTCGATAACACCCAGATGAGAAATCCAAAACTCGAAACGACCGCCATTTTTCAATAATAGCCTGTCAGTCCATTGTTTATAAGCCATAATAACCACCTTATTAAATAATTAAAAAAAGAACATTAACAGTTACATAAATGCGAATTTGATGTTACCTCCTTTCCAAAAAATTATTAATGAAATAGTTACTGAAAAATCCGCACCTCCTTTCTGAAATCACACATTACTATTTGCAATAGGGAAGCCCCCTAAATGCTCGTAAAATGTAGGACCAATAATATTCTCTAATATTTGAATTATTTTATAAGCGATTTTTAATGAAGTTTTTTCGGAAGCACAGAGAAACGGACTTACGCGGTTGTAGTATCCGGTGGAAAAATAATTAGAGCAACCACACCAATTCATACAATAGTCTTTGATACTGCACTCCAAGCATTCACTATTAATTCTATCGCCGGAAAGAGTATGGCACAGCATCTTTTCAATTTTAATACCACCGTCAATAGTACCTATGGAATGCTTCTCGTTATTATCACCCACAAGTCTTTCGCAAGGGTATATTCTTCCGTCTGGGGTAAATGCAAATTCTCCTTTACCCATTCTGCAACGCTCTATCGGTTTATAGCCGCCTCTTAAAATTACTGCAATTTTCCCGTCAAATAGGCTAATATAATGCGGTTCTTTTTTCAAATAATAATTTGTATATAACTTGGCAATTTGATTGTAAACGCTGTCTAGTGATTCAATATCTTCTTTGCTCCACTCGGCAGAGAAATCAGGATTTAAATAAATCTGTCTGACACCCAAAGCAGAAAAATAACGAACAGTATCAGGTAAATATTTCAAAGTTAAGGGACTATATACAGCATTGACAGGAACTAATTTAAAAGCATTGATAGCCTTTCTGATATTCTTTTCAACTATTGCAGATGTACTGTTCCCGTTTTTGTCCCGTCTGTTTAAATCCTGTACATTGGGTCTGCCATCGCAACTAATGACATAACCAATATCATGTTTATTTATAAAACTACAAATTTCATCAGTTAATATCGTACCATTGGAAACAATAGATAATTCCACTCTTTGCGAATCATAATTTTTATGACTCTCAATAATATCCGTAATTTCTTTTATTTTCTCAAATTCAAGCAATGGTTCACCACCAAAAAAACCGAAATTTATTTTTTCTTCCTTTGGTGTATGAGTATAAGCAAAATCTATAACCTTCGAGGATAGAGGAATTGACATAGCCATATCCTTCTTTGTAATATAGCAATACTTGCATGCTAAATTGCAACGCTGAGTAATAAGAAGAGTATATTTCATATAATGCCCTTTATTTAAAATTTAGGGTTTGCTTCTAATATAACAAAATATTTTAAATTATACAATTAATATTTTCAATAAGTGTTAATATCTACCGGAAAATATTTATAATGGAATAATTATATGGTGATAAATAATAAACCGGAGCCTGAAGGGTTCGGTTTTGCGAACCAAAGCGTTCGTCATATTGAGCGCAGCGAAATATCCATTCCATAGTGTTAAAGTGTATGACGTGCTGGGTAATATTGTTTTGTCCTCCCCCGCCTGCTCCGCAGGCACCCCCTCCGAAGGGGGACATATTCGGCTTGATGTGTCGGGCTTGGCGGCGGGTGTGTATTTTGTGAAGATGTGATGATAAATAAAATAATATCGCGGATAGAACTTCTATTAACTAAATATAAGGTGATACAAACTATCATTTAGGTATATTATGTTGGAAGTTATTTTTGGTTCAAAAGCGATGGAACGTGTGCTGTTTTTTCTTGTTGCAAGAAATGAAGCGTACGCCAGTGAAATTGCGGCATATTATGATACGCAACTAACTCCGATTCAAAACCAATTATATAAATTGGAAAATGCCGGTGTTATCGTCAGCAAAAATGTCGGACGAACACGTGTTTTTATGCTCAATCCGCGATATCCGTTTATCAGCGAATTGAAAGCATTGGTCGAAAAAGGAATGGAATTTCTGAGCCACGATGAGCTTCGCCGCTTAACCATTTACAGAAAAAGACCGAGACGAACAGGTAAGCCATTATGATTGATTTTTCCAAAGTGGAAATAGGCGAACTTGCCGCTTTTGTATGTTCACATCTCAGTTCTAAAAAGATTGATTGTGTTCTTAGTGGCGGTGCTTGTGTGAGCATCTATTCTTCTAATCAATATCAATCTTATGATTTAGATTTTATTGAGACCGGCTATACCAAAAGGCATTATTTGAAAGCGGCAATGGAAGAAATCGGTTTTTTCGAGCAAGACAGATACTTCAAAAGAGACGACTGTGAATTTTTTGTTGAATTCCCTACGGGACCGCTTGCTGTCGGCTCAGAACCTATTCGCGAAATCATTAGCTTGAAATTTCCAACCGGTGAACTCAGAATTATTTCGCCGACCGAATCGGTAAAAGACAGATTGGCGGCATATTATTTTTGGGGCGATTTGCAATCGCTTGAACAAGCAGTAATAATTGTCCGTCAAAATGATATTAATTTAATGGAGGTTAAACGCTGGTCGCGCGTTGAAGATAAACTTGATTTGTTTAACAATTTTATAAATTTATTATGAAAAAGTTATT
>CAZOOR010000098.1:0-6420 GCA_964581505.1 uncultured Hyphomicrobiales bacterium | reverse complement strand
ATAACAAATGTATATATTGTTGTTTAAATTTCTTAAATTTGTAAACTGTTGCTCATATTATAATAAAAAAAGCGACAGAGATATTGCGAATAATTAAGTGGAAGTAAAAATGAGAAAAATTAAAGCCATTGGCGGCACGGAATTGCATTGTAAAAATTGGCAAATTGAAGCCGCTTACAGAATGATTCATCACAATCTCGACCCTGAAAATGCCGAGAAACCCGAAGATTTAATAGTTTACGGCGGTTTAGGCAAAGCCGCTCGTAATTGGGAATCCTTTGATGCTATTGTGGATAGCTTGCTAAATCTTGAACCGGACGAAACTTTGCTTGTTCAGTCCGGTAAACCCGTTGGCATAGTACCAACAAATACTATGGCGCCTCGCGTTATTATTGCAAACTCCAATCTTGTACCCCAATGGGCAAATTGGGAAGAATTTCGCCGCTTGGATAAAATGGGTTTAATGATGTACGGACAGATGACCGCCGGTAGTTGGATTTATATCGGCACTCAGGGCATTGTGCAGGGTACTTATGAAACATTTATCGAAGCCGGACGCCAACACTTCGGCGGCGATTTAAAAGGACGCTTTCTACTGACTGCCGGAATGGGCGGTATGGGTGGCGCACAACCATTGGCGGCGTATTTTGCCGGTGCGGCGGCTCTTGTTGTTGAAATTGACGAAGAGAGAATTGATAAACGCATTAGGGACGGTTATTGCCAAACGAAAACGCATTCGCTGGACGAAGCGATGGAAATAATCAACCGCCACGTCAAAGAAAAAACTCCCTGCTCTGTGGGTTTGGTCGGCAATGCCGCAGATATTCATCTCGAATTATTAAAGCGTAATATTTTGCCTGACATAATGACAGACCAAACATCGGCACACGACCCGCTGAACGGATATTATCCCGCCGGCTACACAAAAGAGGAAGCCGATAAATTGAGAGTGGAAAATCCCGATAAATATCTGGAAGAAGCATATAAATCAATTGGCGTACATGTCGAGGCAATGCTCGAATTTTTAAAACGGGGTACAGTAGTTTTCGATTATGGTAATAACATCAGGGGCATAGCCAAAGATAATGCCGGTGTCGAAAATGCTTTTGATTTTCCGGGCTTTGTGCCTGCCTATGTGCGTGAGCTTTTCTGCGATGGCAAAGGACCATTCCGCTGGGTGGCACTATCGGGCGACCCCGAAGATATTTACACAACCGATGCGGCAATCAAGGAACTTTTCCCTGAGGACAAAGCACTCCATCAGTGGATAGATAATGCCGCTAAACATATTGGTTTTCAGGGACTTCCTGCAAGGATTTGTTGGCTTGGTTACGGCGATAGAATGAAAGCCGGACTATTGTTCAACGAATTGGTAAAAAGCGGAAAAGTTAAAGCACCTATTGTTATCGGACGCGACCATTTGGATACAGGCTCAGTTGCTTCTCCATTCCGCGAAACCGAGGCAATGAAAGATGGCTCTGATGCTGTTGCAGATTGGGTATATTTTAATTTTGCTTTGAATGCAATCGGCGGAGCTTCATGGGTATCATTACATCATGGTGGTGGTGTCGGTATGGGGTTGTCGCTTCATGCAGGTATGGTCGTTGTAGCTGACGGAACGGAAGAGGCTGATAAGAGACTTAGGAATGTGCTGACATTCGACCCGCTGACGGGTATTCTTCGTCATTCTGATGCAGGATACGAACGGGCAATTAATAATGCCGAAAAGTTTGGCATAAAAATTCCTATGATAAAAAAGTAGCTAATAAAAACGTACAATTTGTGTATATGTTTATAATTATTAGCAGAAAAATAAAAAAATTTGTTATATTTGTGTAACTTTTATCAAATTTTAATGTATTATACAATTGAGACATCAAGTAAAGATGTATTTTGTTCAGAAATTTTTTATTTAAACTTTGCAGGAGTTGGTTTATAGCAGTATTTTTTACGGATTAAACGACATAATGACTAATAATCATCAAGCGTTGATGGCAGAATGCCGGAATGTGATTTATTGAATTATTTGCTATGAGATGAAAGAATTTTAAAATGGGAAGAAACGGACAAAAACAACAAGAAAAAATGCAAAGTACAGAAATTAAAAAATCTTTGAATAGGAGGGAAGCTATGGATTTAGCAATGCAGATTGAAAATCTGTTCAAGACGGATAGAAAAAAATTCCTTGGATTTATCAGGCAACGCGTGCGTTCGCAGGAGGAAGCGGAAGACATTTTGCAAGATGTTTTCACTAATGTATTAGCCGCCTCAAAGAACGTGCAGAAGCCGATTGAGAATATCGCATCGTGGGTATTTACCGCTGTGCGCAATAGGATTATTGATTCTTACAGGAAGAAACGTGCAGAAACTTTTTCGGATATGCAGACGCCCGGACAGGCTGAGGACGGCGTTGATTCATTCGAGAATTTCCTCGGAGACGAAAAAAATACACCAGAAAGCGACCTTGTTCGTAAAACTATATGGGAGTCGGTGCAAAAAGGTTTAGCCGAACTGCCCGAAGAGCAACGTGAAGTTTTTGTCAAAAATGAATTTGAAGGAATTTCATTCAGAGAAATGTCCGAAGAAACAGGCGTGAACATCAACACTTTGCTGGCACGCAAAAGATATGCAGTTCTGCATCTACGCAAAAGACTGAAATATCTCTATACATCTCTGAACGAAAATTAGCAAAATGTCATCAGGAACAATACATAAAGCCCGCTCTATTTTTTACATAATAATAATAAGCGGGCTTCTTAGTTTAACGTCTATCGTTATTATGTTGGTCTGGAATAATTCCCTGTCATTACATCTTGATATGGAAGAAATTTCATTTCTCGAAGCAGTCGGATTGGTTGCTTTTGTTTATGTCATTTATTTTGGCATTAGATTTGGTCAGGCTAAGCGTCATTATGACAGCAAAGAAGACGATTTGTCAGGCAATACTTTTACATCTGACAAGATGTCTTATGCTGATGAAATAATTGCTAAGGATTTATTGAAAAAAGTTCCCGATGCAGAGCGTGATGTTTTGAAAGATTTTATTGCTCGTTGCTGCGGTTTTCAGGATATTCCGAAAGCAAAACAAGCCGCCATTAAGCATACTATTAATATTAATAATGATTGAACTTTTTCAATTTTATAGCGGAACTGTCAAGGGTGGCAGTTCCTTTTTTTTATTTGAGAGGATTAATCATTACTATAAATCATAGATAATGAATAATAAAATAATCAATATTGCTTATGTAAGCCACTTTCCACATTATAAAATGGGCGGTCAGCGCAGTATGCTTACATTGATTGAAAATCTGGACAGAAGTAAATTTCGTCCTTTTGTCATTTTGCCGGCAGAGGGCGAACTATCCCACCGTTTACAGGAGCTGAATTGTCAAACAAAGATTATTCCTTTGACATCGCTAAAACCCAAAAATGCACGAACAATTATTTCTAATATTTCCAAAATTAGAAAGTTTATCAAGATGGAAAAAATTGATATTTTACATCCTGATTTTGAACGAGATACTTTTGTTTCAGGACTTGCCAAGCAATTCACAACTACACAAATGGTTTGGCACGTTCGACTTACTCGCCCCGAATCACTTGATAAAATCAATGCACAACTTTCGGACGGAATCATCGGTATTTCCGATGCAACAAAAAAACGTTTTCTTAATGTTAAGAATATTAATAGTAAGTTTACAAAGATATTCAATGGCGTTGATTGTGATAAATTCAAGCCGGCAAGCGATAAGACGCAATTACGATATGAGTTACAATTACCGCAAGATAGAAAAATTGTTATATTTGTCGGGCAAATTAAGGATTCGAAAGGTATTGCCGATATTATCGAAGCGGCGTCATATTTAAAGGAAACTGATTATACTCAATTACCTTTATTTCTTCTTATCGGTGATTTTGCTAGTGCGCAATACGAGAGACAGATAAAAGAAATAATTGCGGAAAAGAAATTACAAAATCTGCTTATACATATATCGCAGCAGAATAATATTGAAAAATGGTTTGCCGCCGCCGACATATTGCTACTCCCTTCTTATGAAGGTAGCGAAGGAATGGGACGTGTATTATTCGAGGCGATGGCTTGCGGTATTGTACCAATAGGAACAAATATTTCAGGAATAAATGAAGCAATTACACGGGATACCGGAATACTTGTAAACGAGCATTCCCCCCGAGAAATTGCCGAGGCTATTATACATCTGATTGTTTCTCAAACTTTTTACAGTAAGATGAGTAGTGCCGCCTTGCTACGTGCAAGAAAGAGCTTTGATATACAACAACACGCCCGCAAAGTCGAGAATTTTTACTTAAAACTTCTGAATAAATAAATATGAATGGCTATCTATGTCTTTCACTATTTTACTACAAACTTTTTAATAGTAAAGCTATTCTCTGTAACAATTTCAGCAAAATAAACACCCGCTCCAAGTGAACCCAAATCCAAATCTATTGAATTATCTCCGGCTAAAAGGCTAATATTTTTCATTGTTAAAATAGTTTTTCCCCTAATATCTAAAATCGATATATTGGCAATAGTATTTAATTTTGAATATACATCGGCTTTTGCAAATTCAGTTGCAGGGTTCGGCGAAATATTTAGTTTGAGTGAACCGCTAATATTTATTACTTCGTTCAAACCGGTTGTGTGTTGAGAGATAGGAACTTTCCCAATATATACGTCTAACATACCATCGCCGTCTCTATCGTCAGCCCATACCGGAATGCACATACCCTTAGTTGCAACCAATGTATTGTATTCACCAATTCCGAACCTTCTTGCACCTATGAAATTTGCAAAATTCGTTGGTTGCGATGTAACCTTTATATTGTCGGAAAAAGTCTTACCGCCATCGAATGAATAAGCAATATAATAATCGGATTTCGAGTCATTTTCGTCATCACGTCTATCATACCAAGCGGCGCAAACTACTCCATTAGGATTAACGGTAATAAAAGGATAATAATTCTGTCTGTTTGTATTATCTTGGTTAATTTTAATCGGCGTATCCCAAGTAGTTCCATTATCAGTTGAACGAGAAAAATACGCATCAAACCCTTTACCTAAATCATTTGTAAAACCATTTGCCGTCCAAGTGAAATATAAATTGTTCCTATATATAGACCTAAGGACTATATCGCTAGCCATATTATTCTGCGGATAAAGGCGATTCAAACCGGTATTATTATTATTGGAATGGAAAAACGGCTGTCTTGGCATTGTTCCGTAAAAGTTTGTGATTTTGCCGGTTTGAACGAAAGTATTCCCACCATCTTTCGATACAAAATGATGATATTCAGCATTCTGTGATGACGAATAGAGACAACTGATATGCACCCAGCCACGTGCATCTACAGAGAGCGAAACGCCTTGCATTTCTTTTCTTTCCTTTGTAATGCGAATAGGCGTCTTCTCGAAATAATCCCTTCCGGGTAATTTCTTCCATAGATACATAGCGGCATCAACCAATTGCCCGTCACTCATATCCATACCCAAAGATGCAAGATAGACAGTCCCTTTATACGGCGAAGAAACCGATAAATCAGCTGCCATCCACTGCTTATCAAGCATCTTGCCATTAAACATAGTAGCCATACCATTGTATTTTCCATTAGCTTCTTTGCCGCTTTTTAGAATAGTACAATTCTTGTTATAAACCCAATCCTTGCCACCATTATCAGAAAATGCGTAAAACATTTTAGCAAAAATTGAATCGGGTGTTATACCATTAAGCGTCAAATAGAGAGAAATCCAAGAAAAATACAATCTGCCGTTATTGTCAAAAGCAAACATCGGGTCGCCGCCACCAATAATTTGATAATTCAGATTATTATTGCTATTACCTAAAATTGGAGAAGGAGCAAAACTGCTTTTTGCCCAAGTTTCACCAAAGTCTGTCGAATAATAGACCGGACAAGTTACAGGTCTGATTCTGTTTAATCCGTCCTGCAAGATAGGTGATACAACAATATTATTTGAATCATTTGGATTTAAAGCAATAGCGATTTCAGACTCACTCGCAGGATTATCCGAAACAATTCTTTCATTTTGATTCAGATTAACAGAAGGCGTTTCATTTTTAAACATAGAGCTATTTGCACTATTCCCTACCTGAAAGCGATTCGCGGCTTCAACAATTTCTTTAATTATTTTTTCCTGATTATTCTTATAATCATAATAATTGAAATTTATGGGATTTTGAGCATTTAACACAATCCCGTTTACAAATAACACTGATAAAATCAGCAATAATAATTTCATATTAATCCAAATTTAGTTTTTATCAAATGAATTACTAATATAATGCATTTATGAACAATAAAGTTACAGTCTATTTCAATTATTGCCCAAGATTATAATAAACGTATATATTAAATTAATCTTTCATACCAAATGTTCTCTTT
>CAZOOR010000097.1:0-6446 GCA_964581505.1 uncultured Hyphomicrobiales bacterium | reverse complement strand
GTATCTATTCCACAGTTAGCGGTGGTTATAGCAATATAGCAAGTCATTATTCTGCCACAATTAGCGGCGGTTACAATAATAAAGCGAGTCGTATCTATTCCACAGTTAGCGGTGGTCGTAGCAACACAGCGAGCGGTAACTGTGCTATCGTGAGTGGGGGTCGCGGTAACACAGCGAGCGGTGATTCTTCTACCATAAGTGGCGGTTGTGGCAACACAGCAAGTGAAACTTATTCTACTGTATGCGGTGGAAATTCAGCTGTTGCTAATAAATATGGGCAGAATGCCTTTGCAAGTGGTAGGTTTAGACATTACGGAGATGCACAGACGAGTATTTTTGTTGTGAGAAATATTTCAAGGAGAAATAATAACTATTTATATCTTGACGGCAGAAGGAAACAAATGACTATACCACCTCACACATCATGGTTATTTAAAGCTTTTGTCATTGCAAGACGGAGAGATGGCGAGGCATATTCAAAATCTTGGGAAATTAAAGGAATGATAGACCGTAGAGGTATTTATGGTGTTACTTCAACAGAAATAGCCGGCACTGCTAATTGTTCTGTTACAGCTGTGCTGCGCAATAATGCTCTTGCTTTTCGTGTTAGAAGTAGGCGTTTTTCAATGTACTGGGTTGCACGTGTTGAGGTTGTTGAAGTTCGTCTTTAAATAATCTCTATATATCTTTTCCTCTGCACATTGTGGATAGGCGATTTTTTTGCTATATTGATTACTATGCTAAAGTACGTAGGCTATTGAGAACAGCCGAACACCCTGTCTGACTGCGTCTCTTGCAGAGTGGAACTGAAAGGAGATAGACATAGATTAGCTGCGCCATTGCCTCCGGCGGTATTCGCCTGCGGCTCAGAATAACGAACGTTTGTAGTAAAAACCGCACCCTGAAGAATGCGGTTTGAGACAGCCGACACAGCCTGAAAAGTAGAACAGCCGACACACCCCTAAATCCCCTCTTTTTAGAGGGGACTTAAACAGCCGTTCCTCACCCCTGCCCTATCGCACAAGGCGAGGAGGAAAGGCAAAAGAGATATTACAACCGCCACCTTGAAGGGTGCGGTTTGTATCTGTTCCAGCCAAAGCCTGAGAGATATTGTTTAATTCTAATGTACACATAGCCACCGGCGGTATTATATCTAAAATAATAATTTTATTTCATACGTTTATTAGTTATATTAGTAATTGCTTTTAAATTATTAGGACCGGTAATGAATAAGAGATTAATTATCTTATTGTTGATTATGATATTCGGCTCGGAATTGCTCCAATCGCAGGATATTGTTTTGAAGAATTCAGGCGGCGAACCCGTGCAATTGTACAAGCATAGCTACGCTTTGATTATTGGTGCAAGCAATTATTATAACGGTTGGCCCAAACTGAGCGGCGTATTACAGGATATTGCGGCAGTGAAAGACGAACTCGAACAACAGGGCTTTACGGTTATCACTTCGATTGACCCGAATTTAGATGAGCTTCGCACAGCTTTCAGAGATTTTATTAATCAGTACGGATTAGACCCCGACAACCGTTTGCTTCTATATTTTGCAGGACATGGACATACAATTCGCACTGCTTATGGTGAGGAGATGGGCTATATTGTTCCGGTTGATGCCCCCAATCCTAATCTTGATAAAAACGGCTTCCTATCTAAAGCAATGACAATGCAACAAATAGAAGTATATGCAAAGCAAATACAATCTAAGCATGCTTTATTTCTATTCGATGCCTGTTTTTCCGGTTCTATTTTTGCAATTTCGCGAGCCATTCCGGAAAATATTTCATACAAAACAACAAAGCCTGTACGCCAATTCATTACTTCCGGCAGTGCTGACGAGACTGTACCTGACGAAAGCGTGTTTAGGACACAATTTATTTCTGCACTGGAAGGTGAGGCTGATGTAAATAAGGACGGATTTATTACAGGTACCGAACTCGGAGAATTTTTACAAGAAAAAGTCGTTAATTATTCGCGAGGCACTCAGCACCCTCAATACGGAAAAATTCGCAATCCACATTTGGACAAGGGGGATTTTGTGTTTTTATCATCAGCAAAGCAAGATGATGATTTGACTGCATCAAATACGGAAGCAGAAGTAAGCGGCACAATGAGGGCTGGCGAAGCGGTACGAGTAAACAATAGAATAAACAGTATTACAACATATAAACCGATTACGACAGAACCATTATTAAAATCAATAAATGAGATGCCAAGTATTTTCGGCAAGTTTGCAATTATGACAAATGACGGGCATTTTCTCTGTGCCGAAAAAGGCGGTGGCGGCAATCTTGTTGCCAATAGAGAAAGTGTCGCTACTTGGGAAACATTTCGTATTGTTGCCCTGAATAGCAACAAAATTGCGTTGAAGACATATAATAATCACTATCTGTCACTCAGTGCAAAAAGTCGCAATCTTGATGCTATGCTCGATACTATTGAGGGACGCTCTCAGTTTGAACTTTTTGAATTAGAGGGGAATAAAATTGCACTGAAAGCGGCAAACAATTTATTTGTATGCGCCGAGGGTGGCGGCGAAAACGAAATCAGAGCAAGGTCGGAATTTGTCAATCCTTATGAAGTCTTTAAACTTGTTAAAATAAACACTTATGGTTTGATTTCCCAAAACGGACATTATGCAGTATGCAGAAACGGGAAAATTGTGTTTACAAGTAAAGAATTAAGCGCAAACGAGACATTTGAATTTGTCAAAATCGGAGACAATAAAATAGCAATAAAAGCCCCAGATGGTAAATATATATCTATTGATGAAAACGGCTCTTACTCAAAAGTAGAAACCCCAAATACATCATCAGTATTTATTGTCGAGGAAGTTGATAATGAACATATCCGCCTGAAAACAATCGCAGGTAAATATGTAACTGCAATTGGCGGTGGCGGATTTATGATGAGAGCAAGGAAAAATACCCCCGGTCCATGGGAACTTTTCCGTATATATCCCGCAACTCCCAATTATAAATAATTTACGAGTGTTTTTCCAATTAATATTAAGAATGGGTAATTTGTGTTTGACGTTGATTTAGAAAAAAAAGAAAATTTAGGCTTGGACGTACAGGCAGATTTGGAGCAATTGCTTCAAGCCTGCCGCACGCACTTATCTTCTTTCGATGAGCATAATATTAGAAAAGCCTTCCAATGGTGCGTTACAATACATAAGAATCAACGCAGAAAATCCGGCGAACCATATTATACGCATCCGTTAAGTGTTGCAATGATTATCGCAACGGAAATGCCCTTAGATGATATATCCGTTACATCGGCACTACTGCACGAAATCACACGACATTCCACAAGATATTCTCTTAAAGATATTGCAACGGAGTTTAGTCCTACTGTCGCCGAAATTGTAGGCACTGTTCAAAAAATTCATCACGTTGAAAATCATAATATTAATGAGTTAGATAATTATCGGCGACTATTGCTTTCATTATTCAAAGATGTAAGAATTATTCTAATCAAGCTGGCAGACCGATTGCATAATATGCGAACCCTGCAATATCTGGACACAGAGAAACAAAAGAAACTTGCAACCGAAACTCTGGAAATATACGCTCCATTTGCTCATCGATTCGGTCTTGCTAATATCAAATGGGAACTCGAAGACCAAGCGTTCAAAATTCTACATTATGACACATATAAAAAGATACGCAAAGCCGTTCAGTTCTCACGAAAGGACCGCGAGGACTATCTGCTGGACTTCATAAAGCCAATCAAAGACAAACTGAACGAAGATGAATTTTTTAAAGCACAGAATATTAAATACGAAATCACAGGTAGGGTAAAGCATCTTTATTCTATTTATAATAAAACAATATTAAGGAACAAACCTGTCGAAGAGCTTTACGACCTATTTGCTATCAGGGTAATTCTTGATACGGATAATCATCATCTTTGCTATATAGTATTGAGTATTATCTCCGATATTTACGAGACAATGCCAGCTACATACAAGAATTATATTGCAAGTCCCAAGAAGAACGGTTATCAATCAATACATATTGCATTTTTTGGGAAAGACAAAAAACCAGTTGAGGTACAAATTCGTACAAAGCAAATGCATGAAATTGCAGAGAGAGGTCTTGCCGCCCATTTTAAATATAAATCGGGATTACTACCTGCACAGACGGTATTACAGAATGACAATGTTGAGGGTTGGCTCGACCAGATACGCAGTATATTCGAGACAATTGGCGATGACAAACCCGATAAATTAATTGAGTCTGTACGCCGCACATTACTTTTTGACGAAATATATGTATTTACACCGAAGAATGAGTTTCGGGTATTTCCTAAGGATTCTACCGCCCTTGATTTTGCTTATGGCATTCATACGGAAATCGGCAATCATTGTATAAGTGCTAAGGTGAACGGCAGAGTTGTCCCAATTGATTATAAATTACAGAGCGGTGATGTTGTTGAAATCTTAACTTCAGAGAGCAAATCACCCTCCCCCGAATGGCTTACATTTGTGATTACACATAAAGCACGCACAACGATTCAAAAGTTTTTGAAGGACGAGAGAAAGGAAATCGTCGAAGAAGGAAGAAAAATATGGCGAGATGCTTTGGATAAAAATCAAATACATCTCTCGCTCAAAGAATTACGGCAAGTAGTCCGGCATTTTGATTTCAATCATTCTGAGGATTTCTATGCGTCTCTAAGCGAAGGAAGTTTTCATATAGACCAAGTGCTGGCGGCAATAAATCGGGTAATTGAGCAAAGAAATTATAATGACTTGACAGAGACGAAAACCGGTAAACAGATTGAAATTAATTTGCCGCTTCGTCTAGCCAAATGTTGCTATCCTCTGCCTGACGATAGGATTTCCGGTGAGATTAATCCGGGCAAAGAGATTATCGTGCATCGGCGGGAATGCAATAAAATTCTCGAATTAGTAAGCGCCAAGCAGAATACAATAATACGTCTTGACTGGTCTCAAATTCACAAAGACGGGTATCACTCCAAACTTGTGATACGAACCGAAAGCCAGCCTGACATTAATGCAAAGATTACATCAACAATAGTAACTTTGCAGGGAATAAAAATTTTAGGCTTTAAATTCAATATAGATAAAAATGAGCAAACTGGCATTCTCACAATCAGTTTTAAGCAAATTGCAGTCTTTAATCAGCTCCTCGAAAAATTAGAAGAAATTGAAGGAGTAAAAAGTATAGAAAGATATATTGAATAAAATGTATTTTTTTTCAGAAAAAATTACTATTTTTGAGAACAATTTTATTTAAATAAAGAGATAGAATAAAGTGAGCTTTGATTTAATAATATTTTTCGTATTGGGAGCATTGGCAATAGCAAGCGGAATAACAACAATAAGACACAAAAATCCTGTTGTCTCTGCAATTTCGCTGATATTTCATTTCTTTATGCTTGCCGGTCTATACCTGAGCTTGAACGCTCAGTTTCTTGCTGTCCTGCAAATACTTGTTTATGCAGGTGCTATAATGGTCTTGGTTATATTTGTAATTATGTTGCTGAACCTCGGCGATGAAGAAAAATTGAAGGAAAAATTTAATGCAAGGAAATTAATTGCAATTAGTTTCGGATTTATTCTGGCTATACAATTTGCCATTTTGTATTTTTCCACCACAGGTGGCAATACAAGCGGACAAATTGCAATGGTAGGTTCACCCGAAGTAATTGGCAATGATTTATTCAATAATTATTTGTTTCCGTTCGAGGCAATATCACTGCTACTGCTTGCCGCTATCATCGGTTCGGTTATTTTAGCAAAAAGAAAAGTGGATTAATAACTAATTTTGAAATTATTATGCATACAATACCAATCAATTACTATTTAATACTCGCGGCAATGATATTTGTAACCGGAGTAGTTGGCGTACTAACACGCAGGAATGCAATTATAATATTTATGTCTATTGAGATGATGCTCAATTCGGTTAATCTGACATTTGTAGCATTTGCTTCGTATATGGGCGATACCGCAGGACAGATTTTCGTTTTCTTTGTTATGGCTGTTGCGGCGGCAGAAGCGGCTATCGGGCTGGCTATCGTGCTTGCACTTTTCCGCAACAAGAAGACGGTCTATGTCGATGAAGTGAATGTTATGAAATGGTAAGAATTACTATTAAAACAAAAAAGCCGCTTAGATAAGCGGCTTTTTTTTGGCTGTTTCTCCCTCGCCACATTGTGAGAGAGCCGGTTGTTTGGAACTCACCACCCCGTCCTGACTCCGACTAACTGACAGCCGACATCCCCCCTAAATTCCCTCTTGTTCGGGGAGACTTAAAAGGCAATTAATTTATTCTACGGCTAACGAGATTCCAGTTTGGACTTCGTCGCTACTTCGCTGTCTAAAGGATGACAGTAATGTTAGAAAGAAATTAATAAAAAATTATTATTATTTTCCGATAATCATTATATTTGTATATACCTTT
>CAZOOR010000096.1:0-6589 GCA_964581505.1 uncultured Hyphomicrobiales bacterium | reverse complement strand
CGGGACTTAACCCAACACCTCACGGCACGAGCTGACGACAGCCATGCAGCACCTCTACTGGCAACCGGCTTAACGGTTCCGTTGATTTTCATCTCTGTACTACCAGTACTTCAAGCCCAGGTAAGGTTCTTCGCGTTGCATCGAATTAAACCACATGATCCACCGCTTGTGCGGGCCCCCGTCAATTCCTTTGAGTTTCAACCTTGCGATCGTACTCCCCAGGTGGTATGCTTAACGGGTTACCTCCGGCACTGAAGGGATAAACCCCCCAACACCAAGCATACATCGTTTAGGGCGTGGACTACCAGGGTATCTAATCCTGTTTGCTCCCCACGCTTTCGTGCCTGAGCGTCAGTAACGAGCCAGATGGCCGCCTTCGCCACGGGTATTCCTCCTGATATCTACGCATTTCACCGCTACACCAGGAATTCTACCATCCTCTCTCGTACTCAAGACTTGCCGTATCAGAGGCACTTCCTCGGTTAAGCCGAGGTCTTTAACCCCTGACGCACAAGTCCGCCTGCGCACCCTTTACACCCAGTAAATCCGGACAACGCTTGGTTCCTACGTATTACCGCGGCTGCTGGCACGTAGTTAGCCGAACCTTCCTCTAAGGGTACAGTCCCAGCCGGGCGACCCGGCTTTTCTTCCCCTCCGACAGCGGTTTACAGGGCAAAGCCCCGTCATCCCGCACGCGGCGTCGCTGGTTCAGGGTTTCCCCCATTGACCAATATTCCTCACTGCTGCCTCCCGTAGGAGTCTGGACCGTGTCTCAGTTCCAATGTGACTGATCGTCCTCTCAGACCAGTTACTGATCGTCGCCTTGGTGGTCTTTTACACCGCCAACTAGCTAATCAGACGCAGGCTCATCCTTATCCAGCCGAAACCTTTGATATTACTACCTCATCTGATATTAGCATCAATTTCTCGATGTTATGTCAGGGATAAGGGCAGATGACCTACGCGTTACTCACCCGTGCGCCAGTTTAATCATTCCCCGAAGGAAACTTTCTCCTTGACTTGCATGTGTTAGGCACGCCGCCAGCGTTCGTCCTGAGCCAGGATCAAACTCTTCGTTGTATATATTTACTTTCGTATTTATATTCATTAGAGTATGATCTCAAGGCATTCTCAAATTTGCTGCTTGCTTTTGTCTTTAATTATTTGCTCCCTGTTTTCAAAGTACGCTCTCAAAAAAGAATTCAAAATTACGAATTATTTTTATACTGTGCAAATCTTTTTTTAAAAAAATTTAAAAAATATTTGCGAGCCATTCTGACAATACTTTACTTCATCTTTATCTCTGCATAATATCTATTATGCTTCTGCCGTATTGTCGTCTCAAAGAACTCTTTCTCAAAACAGTTGTTTTTTCAACTGCCCGTCTAAACGGACTGCAAATATACGACCTTTTTCGTTAACTGCAAATCTTTTTTTTACTTTTTTTAAATTTATTTTATCTGACTTGGATTTTGCCCTTTGTGGATTATACTATGCCGCACATAATACGGGTTGATTTTTATACACTTAATGTGCATTGGTAGCGATATATGCGGCTTCAGAAGACCTACGGTATCATTTACTATATCGGTAGTATTCAATGTTATTACTATGTCGTCATAGTTGATTTTTTCTATCTCAATAATACCACCCCGCAAAGTAATGTCAAAATACATTGGTGTTACTATATGCTCGGCTGGCAATTCGGCACCGTTTAATTGCAAAGGTACATCTTCTATTACTATCTCGCTAAGCTTCTGTACATTAGCTTTCAGCAATACTTCATGGGGCTTCACCTCAATTATATTACTCAATGTGTCAGATAAACGGAGCTTTGTTTCAATAGATTCGGCAACATCTTCAAATTCTCTATGAATAGTTTTCCACTGCGTTGTTCCGCGTATCTTTCTGGCATTCCCGCGGATTGTTACCAAATCGGGGACTGTTGATATATCACCCACCAAAGTATATCCCTCACGCGGTTCGAGCAATACATCGGGTTTTACAACAACAGAATACTCGCCGATTTTGCCCAACTTCAATTTCAAAGTCTGCGGTACTACATCAATCGCCTGTACATTCCCCATATTCTCCAAATTCTTGATTATGTCGCTTCTTGCAATAGTGTACCATTCCTCATTAATACGCTCTCCCGAAATATCAATACTACATTCCGCCGCACTATTTAAATAATCCAAATTGAAAATCTGCCAACCGCTAGCCCTTACTTCTACCGATATATAATCCGGTATTGGCTTTTCAATTGATTTATCTACGGGCAGATTAATAGTCAGCGGCACCTTAACAAATGATACAAACACGGTATTTAATGTTATATATAGCCATAACGCTATCGAGAACGACAACGCTCCCAAGAATGTTTTCGATGTTATTATCTTTACCGCTTGTTTAACCTGTGCTTTCATCTTTCATCAATTTTATCAATGTATTTCGTTTTTGGCTCATATCTTTGAACTTTATTAATAGCGTGTGCATTTCATCAACATCAGCACCATTCATTGCAGACTGCAAACTATCCAATTCACGCTCCACTTTGTACAGTTCGATTTTCTTCATTGCATCGTTCACCGGTTTGAAGAAATCAAAATCCTTCATACCCTTGGCATAGTCGCCCCATTCATTACTGATATTATCAGTATGTATAGCCATTTCAATAATAAAATCCTTATCATCAGGATGAATTTCATCATTGGCTACAATGTGCTTTACAATATCGGGATTTTTACGGTATAAATCAATAATCAATGTAAGTAATCGCTTTGCCTCTTCCGAATACATAGTATCAGGAATAAGACCGACATTATTCATAAGGAAATCCGCAACAGCACTATGAGCAATCAAATACTTAATTATTAATCGCTCTTCGGACAATAATTGCGTATAGTCGGGCTTAAAGCCTCCATTAGTGCTTTCGGACTCTGCCACCTCACGCTTCTTCTCGTCAGCCTGCAATCTATCCTCACGTATTGCTTCATTGACCTGCTCGCGGCTATACTTCTTTTCTATACTGACTTTCTCTTTATATATACGCTCCACCTGACGCGAAGATAATTTCAGCAAAGCCGCAAGATGATTGATGTACTCATCATGCTGTAAGCGGTCGGGAATACGCACTATTGTATTGATTATGTCCCTGATAGCAGAGGCAATTTCTGCAGGAGTGCCAAGTTTTTTTCGCCGCTTCAGCAAATTGATTTTGAAATCTACAAATATCTCCGCATCATTCAAATACTCGCGGAAAACAGCCGCACCATGACTTTTAACAATACTATCGGGGTCTTCGCCGGTTGGCAGTGCGACAATATACACCTCGAACCCCTTTGTGATTGCCAAATCAATTGCCCGCACTGCGGCATTCTGTCCGGCTTCGTCCGCATCATATACTATATATAACTTTGAGCAATACTTCTTTAATTCCTTTAACTGCTCCACAGTCAGCGAAGTTCCACTCGAAGCCACCGCATTGCGAAAGCCAGCCTGATGGAGAGAAATAACATCTGCATAGCCCTCTGTTAGTACTGCCGCTTCCTCTTTGCGTATATAATTTTTCCCTTGAAATAAACCATATAATATTGTGCTTTTGTCATAAATAACCGTCTGTGGTGAGTTAATATATTTAGGTTGCTCTTTGTTATCATTCAATTGTCTGGCACCAAAACCAACAATCTTACCGAGAGCGTTGTGTATTGGGAACATAAGCCTATCACGAAATCTGTCATACAACCCTCCGCCCTCTTTCTTAATAACCAAGCCCGCATCAAGCAAAACACTCTCCGTAAATCCCTTTTTCCTCAACATAGCTAACAGTTCTTCCCAGCCGGCGGGCGAATATCCCAATTGGAAATTATTGATGCTCTCCTTTTTAAACTCCCGATTATTCAAATAAGTCATAGCCTTTTTGCCTGCTGTTGTACCGAGCAATTTAGAATAGTACTCCGCCGCTATTCGGGCGGCTTCCAAGGCTTGCTCGCGCCGGCTCAATTTTTCCTTCTGCCTCTTAGTCTGTTTATACTGCGGCAATTGCACATTGTACCTACCTGCAAGTTCTTTCAGCCCCTCGCCAAACTCCATACCGTAATAATCCCTCATAAAAGAAAACACATTACCTTTTTTGCCACAACCGAAACAAGTATAAATACCTTTAGTCGGGGACACCGTAAAGGACGGAGTTTTCTCATTATGGAAAGGGCATAAGCCCACAAAGTTAGCACCACGCGGCTTTAGCGGAACTACCTCGCCGATTATCTCGACAATATCAACCGCCTCCAAGACCCTTTCTATTGCATCATTATTTGCCATAATTAATTCTTATCCGGTATTTTCACCACCCACACACCTTTATTCGGTGGTTTCGGTAGCGAACGTTTCAAAATCCAAGGATTATATAATTTGACGTATTTATAAGTAGTACCGTGTTTTTTTGCCCAAACAGCAATATTGCTGACTTTCCGCCCTACAAGCACATTTTTACTTTTATACGGCTTATATTTCTCATCATCGGGAACAATCAATCCGTATTTTGCCGCATGCTTCATCAATTCCTTGATAATCACTATCCTGAAAATATATCGCGAAGTCTCGTCGTTCAAAAACAAATCAAAATAATTCCTGCTACCCTGCAAATCAGCACTATATTTCAAATTAGTATGCCCCATATTATAACCTGCTGCCGCCATCATCCATGATTTATGAGACTTATACCCTTGCTTCAAATACCTCATCGCCGCCTTTGTGCTTTTCTCCACATTACGCCGCTCATCTACCAAATCATTAACAATCAAACCATAGTGCCGCGCTGTGGAGGGTATGAACTGCCACAAACCCACAGCACCCTTGGACGAACGCGACATATACAAAGCGCTCTCGGCTACTGATAAATATTTCAAATCATCAGGCATTTTATTTTTCTTAATTATTCGCTCGAACATCGGGAAATATCTGCCCGCTCGCTTTATGTATAGCATCAACTGACCCGGACGTTGTAACAATAAATAGAATTCACGTTCGGCACGTTCACGAACTTCATCAATATCCAAAGGCACCCGCTCACCACACCATTCCAAATGCTTTGGCAATTTAAGCGATGCGATATATTTAAAAAATTCGTTTGCCTTACGACTACGAACAGATTCTTGACGCTCCGGCTGACTAACACCATAAGTAAGCGAAAAAATCAGCAAAAACAATATCATTTTTTTCATAAGATTCATTCCATTTTAATTTTTTTCAAATTAACAAATCATTCTGACAAACAGAAAGAAAATTATAAATATAATCTTCAATAGAATAAATCCCAAAATATATTTATTCTATTCAAGTATTTCTTAATAATAATTTGTATTTTTAATTGGAATTACATAAATTATTAACGGTTTTATTAATTTCTATCCGATACAATAATCAGGAGTTTTAATTATGAAAAAAAGTGTTTTCGTATATTTATTAACAATTGCCTTTATTCTGAATGCTTTAACTGCCGGTGCAGAAGATAAATGGGAACAATTTACTCATTCTTATTCGGTGAATGCAATTGCGATAGATGCACAAGACAATAAATGGTTCGTAACTAATGGCGATTTCATAGCCAAATATGACAACATCAATTGGAATTTGTTTGACGTGAATAATTCCGATTTGCCTGATAATTCTGTCCATACAATCGTAATAGACGCACAAGGAAATAAATGGTTCGGTACTAATAGTGGCGGCGTTGCTAAATTTGACGGAAGCAATTGGACTGTTTATAATCAGAAAAATTCCGATTTGCCTGATAACTCTGTCCATACTATTGTAATAGACGCACAAGGAAATAAATGGTTCGGTACTAATAGTGGTGGCGTTGCTAAATTTGACGGAAGTAATTGGACTGTATATAATCGGGAAAACTCCGGTTTGCCTAATAATTCTATCCAAGCTATTGCAATAGATGCAAAAGGTAACAAATGGTTCAGTACTTATGGTAAAGGCGTAACCAAATATGACGACAACAAATGGACTGTATATAATACTTCTAATTCCGGCTTACCGCATAATAAAATTCAAGCAATAGCCATAGATGCACAAGACAATATATGGTTTGGAACATCATTTGTCGGTGTAGCTAAATATGACGGCACTAATTGGACTGTGTTTAATAAAAGTAATTCCAGCTTACCGCATAATTCTGTCCGAGCAATTGCAATAGATGCACAAAATAATAAATGGTTCGGAACCACACACGGCGTAGCCAAATTTGACGGCAAAGTTTGGACTGTATTTAATCAGAAAAATTCAGGCTTACCTGATGATTTTATATCTGAAATAGCGGTAGATGCACAAAATAATAAATGGTTTGGGACTTTTAGAAGCGGAGTAGCTAGATATGACGGTAAAGTTTGGACCGTATATAATCAGAATAATTCAGGCTTACCTATTAATTATATCCGAGCAATTGCAATAGATACAAGAGGCAATAAATGGTTTGGCACACGTGGCGGAGTAGCAGTTTTATATCATTCCGGCACCGGTGAAGTCATTTATTATTCACCTTCAGAAGAAATTGACTTGACTTTATATCCGAATCCTGCAC
>CAZOOR010000095.1:0-6647 GCA_964581505.1 uncultured Hyphomicrobiales bacterium | reverse complement strand
GGGTAACCAAGTTGCAATTGGCGATAGTGCTTTGTTTAACAACGGAAATAATTTCAATCAAGTCTCTCCTTATGTTGATTCAGCAAGATGTATAAGGAATGTAGCCGTAGGCTCGAAAGCATTATTTTCAAATGAAATAGGATTTTGGAATACTGCCGTAGGCTATAATGCCGCATACTATAATATATCGGGGAAATCTTTGGCGGCTATTGGCACCGAAGCTCTTATGCACAATACAACGGGTTATAATAATACAGCTGTAGGCACTTGGGCGCTTTATAATAATCAAGATGGTTATTATAATACAGGACTTGGTTCCGGTGCTTTAAAATCTAATGTTACTGGTGACCAAAATACAGCGATTGGTGTTAGCTCAATGTATTGGAATAATGGTAATAATAATGTTAGTATGGGGTTTTTTGCAGCAGCATTCAACAAAACAGGTAATAGTAACACGGCAATTGGAACACGTGCATTATTTCATAATGCAATTGGTTCAAATAATGTCGCCGTAGGTTCTGCTGCCGCTCAAAGTTATTGGTGGAGAAATTGTTATAACTCGGTTTTTATTGGTGCATTATCTGATGCTAATCTTGTTACAGTAACGAATTCTATTGCCATTGGATATCATACTATTATAACTGCAAATAATCAAGTAAGAATAGGTAATAACGATATTCAATCACTATACTGTGTTGGTGCTTATAATGGGACTGCCGCAGCACAGCCGAATATGGTTGTAAATTCAAGCGGACAAATTATGCGAAGTACTTCTCTGAATAGGGTCTTCAATGATTTAACAGTTAATGGTAATACAGCATTAGGTACCAATTCTGCAAATACTTTAACCGTAAATGCTCAAATAAATTCCAATCTTATACCTGATGGAACAACCCGAAATCTTGGCTCAACAACAAATCGCTGGGGTGATTTATTCTTGTCTGGGAATTCCTTGCATATTGGTGATAATGGAAATGACGGCGTAATTGCTTATAGTACGATTGACCATAACTTTACTATGGATAAACCTTTATATATGAACACAGGTTCCACCAATGCCTTGATATTTGAAGGTGGCACAGATGACAACTTCGAAACAACTTTGATTTTCACTGAGCCTACTGCAGACAGAACTATTACGTTTGCCGATGCAAATGGTACAATACTGCTTGATGTAACAACTATTGCCGCAGGCGATGTATCCGGTAGTTATACTGCGGGATTCCAAGTTGCAGACAACTCCCATAATCATGACGCTTCATCAATAACAACAGATATTGTCAGTTCTGTTGACGGTGTAACAAATGACGGTGGTAACATTGACTTGATAGGCAGTGGAATTATCACTATTACTCCAGATGATGCTAATAATAACATAACAATCAATGCGACTGAAACCGACCCTCAGGTTGGCGCAATGACAAACGACCACGTAGCAGTTTGGGATGCTACTACATCTTCATTGATAGACGGAATTCTTACAGATAACGGAAGTACTCTTGCAGTTGCCGGTAATTTAACAGTTAGTACGAATACAACTATAGGTACCAATTCTGCAAATACTTTAACCGTAAATGCTCAAATAAATTCCAATCTTATACCTGATGGAACAACCCGAAATCTTGGCTCAGACGCTAATCGCTGGGGTGATTTATTTATATCCGGCACAAGTGTGCATATCGGAGCGAGTGGTGATGAGGCTGAGATTAATTATACGGCAAATTCACACTTGAAATTCACAAAGCCTGTTCTTACACCGAATTCGATTGTTTCTCTGACTGGCAACGCTACTTATACCGGTACCGCAGAAGCCGGTTTGGTATTATATGTATATAATACGAGTGGAACAGACTATACTTTTGAAAGTATAAATGTACCAACCGGTCAAATGAAAGTATTTGTTTATACAGGCTCTGCTTGGGTGGCAACAAATTAATTGTATTTATAATTTTTTCCGAGATATTCCTCCGTCCGATTCTTTTGGCGGAGGATTTTTTTTATTATATTATCATAGTAGTTCAGTATTTATAATTTTTTATTTGTGTATATAAAAGAAAATGTTATATTATAAAGATTATTAATTTGATATTTTAAAAAAGAATATGAAAGTTGCAATATTAGACAGCTCTCCTGAGGCAGGAAAGGCGATTAGTGAGAAATTGGGACAGATAACCGGTTATCTTACAAGGCATTTCCATTTGTCTGATATTGATGGTTTTCTTGATAAATTACGCAGCGATAAACCTGATGTATTGTTGCTGGATATTGAATTGGAAAAACTTGCCGGTTTAGAAATTCTTTCGGAAATAATGAAGTTTAACCCGCTGCCTGTCATCGTTACTTGTTTCCCTACTCAAAAAGGCAAATTAAGCGTTGTACAAGCAATTGAATTGGGTGCTATTGATTTTCTTACAAAACCTGCATCATATTTCCCAAAATATCTTGATGATTTTTTGCCAAAATTAATTGAGAAGTTAGAAATAGCAGAAAAAATTAATATGGCAGGACTAAGGGGGATTTTGGAAAGTGGAATTAAATTCACTGTTCCACTTACAAAAAGAGAATTTAAAAAAGATGTTATTGTGCTTGGATTACAAAAGACAGCTTTGGAAGGTTTTCGGCGTCTAATACTTGCTTTACCTTTGAATTTTCCTACGATTTTAGCTATCACAGACCTACCCGCCGGCTATACCAAATTATTTGCCGACCGTTTGAACGAAATAACTAAAGTTACCGTAAAAGAAGCAACTGAAAAGGACGAGCTAAAAAGAGGACATATACTGATTGCTCCCGGCGGCTTTCATATGAAAGTAAATAGAATGATGGGTACTCCATTTATTGAATTATCACTTTCTCAAAAGGTTAATAAAAAACGTCCGTCTATTGATGTACTTATGATGTCGGTTGCAGAAAATGTTGACAAAAGAGCAATCGGAGTTCTAACCTCAGGTGATACCGAGGATGGAGTTGTCGGTCTTAAGTCAATGAAAATGTCCGGTGCCGATACTATTATCTTTGAAATGGAAGAAGCCATTTTGCCTGAAAGAATGTTAAAAGCTATTGAATTCGATTCATATACACATATTAGCAAATTTCCTGATTTTCCCAAACTGCTTTCCGAATTAATATAATACAATATTGAGTATTACTTTCCTATCCTATTATACTTGATATAGCACTCAATAGTTGCTACAATAATTAATATCATTAAAATAATATGCAATCCAAGCCGTTAAACGGAGCAATAAGTCTGAATTTAATAATTATTTTAAGGATATTACAGAATGAATCCGAACTATTTAAATCAATTGATAAATGACCATGCCGTAATTGAAAAGGCTCTTGTCTTGCTAGAAATGCAAGCAGAGCGAGGCGATGATATGAACTTGCAAATTGCTCGTGCATTGATAGATGTTATTTGGGAGTTTGGTGAAACATGCCACAATCAGCGCGAAGAGCAAATATATTTTCCATATTTACTGAAAAAGGGCTTGCCTCCGCAGGGACCAATCGGTGTTATGCTTCAAGAGCATGAAAGCGAACGCGAGTTTATTGCACAGATTAAGATTATGTTTGCCCAGTTCGAGAAAGAAAAGAAATTGCCCGAGCGATTTAAGCGTGTTATTGCTGAGTATGCGGAATTAACTAAGAACCATATTTGGAAAGAGAATGATATACTATATCCAATGGGTAGGAAGATAATAAACGAGCAAGAGGGCGAGCAATTAATGAGCGAGTTTTTAAAACTCGAAAAAAATGCAATTGGCGAGGGTGGTTTCCTTAGGTATCAAACTCTTGTCAATTCTCTTGAAAAACAAGCCGAAGGAAAAATTGATTTGCTGGCATCGCTACCGACTTCGTTGATTACTATGTTCCTGGATACTTTGCCGATTGAATTATCTTTTGTTGATGCTGATGACCGAGTCAGATATTTCAACAAAGTAGATGAAGAGAAGATATTTACCCGTTCACTCTCGGTTGTAGGTCGTCTTGTTCAGCAGTGCCACCCACAGAAAAGTGTTCATTTGGTCGAGCAAATACTAAAAGAAATGAAAGCCGGCACACGCGAGAAAGCATCATTCTGGCTTAATTTTGGTGAGATGTTCGTTCATATTTCCTACTACGCTGTTCGAGATACTGATGGCACTTATCGTGGCTGTGTGGAGATGGTTCACGACATCAAACCATATAGAGATTTAGATGGTGAAAAGAGATTGCTTGACACGGAATAATATTATGATATAATTAATAATTAAGGGGTAGAATTTTACCCCTTTTTTATTGCACGCACTTAATTAATACAAACGAAAAATATGATGAAATAAGGAAAAATTTCGTATATTGAATAAATGTTGTTTTTAATAAATTGAGGGTTATTATGTTCAAGAATATATTAATGTTCCTACTTATCGGAACATTTGCATTTACCGCGGCATATTCTCAGGAAATCGTAGGTAAGGGCAATCTGAAAATTACTGTTAATAAACTTGCTATGGGTGCTGAAATTGCAAGCATTAAGAACGGAGCCACAGAGTTACTGAGTAGTGGCAAATCAAATTCTATGTTTATTTTGGAATTTGATGGCGAAACGATGAACTCCCTGAATGATTGGGGTGAAGTTATAATAAATAATGATGGTGAGAATTGTATAATTACATTTAAAAGTCCGATTGAGCATATTTTCCCTACTAATTATGAGGTCAATGTTATAATAAATGTTAGCGAACATACCGCTGAATGGGATATAAACGTTAAGAATCTTCAGACAAAATCATTGCTCAATGCACATTTTCCACGATTCAATTTGAATGCCGCAGGTAATGATTATTTTTTCATTCCGAGATATTCGGGAAAATTAATTCCTGAGCCATTTGCTAATTCGATTGATTATAATCTTTCTTATCCGCGAGGCTGGTCATCTACTATGCAGTTCTCGGCATATTATAATTCGGATTATGGTATTTATCTTGGAACTCACGACCCTAAGGCTTCGGTAAAGAACTTCATAATTAAAAAAGAAAATAAAGGAGTCCTTTTTGAGAATTTTATACCTGTACCGGATAAAACAATAAACGGCAATGACTGGGATTTTTCCGGAACCTTTCGATTTGAGATATTTACGGGCGATTGGTTCGATGCGGCACAAATTTATAAGCATTGGGTTTTTGCGAATGCGGACTACCGTCCTCGTATGGATAGCAGACGAATTGCCGCCCAAAAAGCAATTGGAAATATAGCTGTTTGGACAAGTTACGCCGACATGGTAAGTGACGACAAAGTTCTTACCGCTATGAAGAAATTCCAAAAAGGAGTAGGCGTTCCGCTGGGAATGCACTGGTACAGGTGGAATACTAAAAAATTTGATGACGATTATCCTGAATTTTTCCCTGAACGAAAAGGTATGGCCGCTTTGGTTGAGGAAATTCAAAAAGAAGGAAATATTATCTGTATGCCTTATATAAACGGAAGGTTGTATGATAAAGATTTGCCTAATTATAATACAATCGGATTGCCCGGTGCTACAAAAAACAGTGCAGGTGTTGTGTATTCACAGAAATTCAATACTAATCATTTTGCAATAATGTGTCCTACTTACAAGCCGTTTCAAGAAATATTAAGCGATGCCGGAAAGAAAATCACCGGTGAATTAAAATGCAAAGCTTTATATCTTGATATGGTCTGTGCCGCTTCCGTAAAAGAATGTATGGATAAAAAACATAATCATACTTTGGGTGGCGGTAATTATTGGAGAGAGGGCTATCGCCAAATGTTTGTAAAGGTACTATCAAAGATGTCATCACCAAACAATTTTGTTACTGTGGAGGGTGGTTGCGATTATTTGGCTGATATAGTTGACGGTTTTCTCGTTGACGGTTGGTTGACCGACAATATGGTTCCCGCTTTTCAAGCTGTATATGCAGGCAAAGTACAGACTTTCGGCACAAGAACAGGTGCAAGTATTTACAATAATCAATCGTTCTATTGCAGGCTTTCGCAGACTTTTGTTCACGGCACACAGCCCGGACGTTTCTTTACTTATTTGGCTTCCGACCCGAATGGTCGGGCAACAGCATTTCCGTTCGTTGTTCGTATGGCAAAAATGCGTTACAAACTGCGTAATTTTCTTTCATTTGGCGAAATGCTGCGTCCTTTAATAATTGATAGAAGTAATATTCCTGACATAACATCAAAATGGTTGGATTACGGTAAATTCATTGACGTAAAAATTTCTGCACTTCAATCATCTCTTTGGCGAAACATAAAAGGTAATAAAATTGCTCTTGTCTTTGCAAATGCCTCAATGACAGATAATCTTGATTTCTCCTTCAAATTTGACGGTAGTAAGCATAATTTTAAGGGAAAAATTAAGGTTCAGAGAATTTCTGAAAATGGGTATGGTAAAATATTTGAAGAAGATAATTCATTTTCAACAAATGTATCATTAGCTCCAATGGATATGATCGCATATATTTTTGAAGGCGATACTGCTATATCTTCCATTAAAACAAATACTACTAATGCAGATATAATTATTTCTCCCAATCCTGCAACGGACTACATAGATATAGCCGTGGCGGGCAACCGCACCCTAAAGGATGCGGTTAAAGTGTATGATGTGCTGGGGAATGTCGTTTTATCCTCCCCCG
>CAZOOR010000094.1:0-6721 GCA_964581505.1 uncultured Hyphomicrobiales bacterium | reverse complement strand
CTCCGCAGGCACCCCCTCCGAAGGGGGACATATTCGGCTTGATGTGTCGGGCTTGTCGGCGGGTGTGTATTTTGTACGTGTCGGTGGTAAGATGTATAAGTATGTGAAATTATAAAGTCCCTCTCTCGCAGTGGCAGACGCAGTCTGACGGGGGGGTGTTCTTGCTGTTCAACCCCTTTGCTCTTTGGGAGAGGGCTGGGGTGAGGGGCATCTATTCCCCTGTTCCCAGCCCCCTGAATCCTGCTCCCTAATTCATTACTCAGGTGATTGCAAGTCTTCTTCTTTAAATCCATAGGTTCGCATCCAATATTCTTTTGTGAATTTTACCTGTCCGGTTTGAGTTAGTCGCATATCTCGTTCCACCATTTGGGCATTGTCCGAATCGTTAAGCGTCAGACTGAACTGAGGATATGGCGGTGCAAAATTCAAATCAATAATTGCTTCAATCAATTTATTCATTGTGCTTTCCACAAGTCGAATGTCCGAGAGTATAACTTCCTTACGAATTTTAAAATGCGTCTGCGAAGCGGCATAGCTCCCCATATCCAGTTCTGTTGTCAATGTCTGCGAAAGAATTGCTTTCGATATTTCTGCATTACAGAATTTTATTAAATCACGATAAAGTGCGGACGATGTACTTTTTGCCGCTTCATGCAATTCCAGATTAATATCGCTCGGTACAACAATAACAGAATCTTCGACCAATTCAGATAGCGAATCGGCAAGTTTCTCGGCTTCTTCCTGCGAGCCACCCCGCCCGTAATGCCCCATTAATATTGGCATTCCGAACTTCTCGGTAAAATTCACCCAAAACTTCAAACTACCATTCTTGAAAACAACGGGCCAATAACATTTTTGCAGTAGCGGACTACCATAAGGATTTAGATAACTTGTTTCGTACAGCACATTTATTATCTTATGTTTGGGAACAACTACCCCCTTGGGTTCGCCCTGCTTCTTATAGCGTAGATTCCGCTCACTATCAAAGAAAAACCATTCCTGCGGTTTTGCTACAAAATCAACCGGAACAATAGTTGTTCGTTTGCCATGCCGCAATTCCCAAATAATCTCCATTGGCTGATAGCCGAATAAAGGTGCTTCGAGTATTTCGCGCTCAATTCTGTTTAAGTCCAAACGGCGGAATATCGTTTCGAGTTCTTTCACAATACTTGCCGCCGCACCGTTTGCCACTATTCTAAAATCAAGGGATAGAAGTCCGCTTTTTCTGGACTGTATGCAACTCCAGACATGTGCATCGTTCTTCAATTCGCGATATGCCTCAATGGTTTTTCCGGTTCGTTTCAGCACACTGTCCGGATTCGGCAGAATACCGCTCAATGTAGCGAACCATCTGTCATTATAATTAATCTGTTTTGTTAATTCATTGTGTTTTTTCATAATCTTGCTCATAAATATTTATCTTACTCTGCCAATTGTGTAGCCGGCAAGAACACCGCCGAGTACCATAAGCGGTTTTTCCCACCATTTTTCCTTTGTTTGCTTTATTCTATAAACGACCGCCCTCTCTGTCATCATAGTATCGGAATGTCTATTTATTCTAAGCGAAAAGAAGCCGTTCGGAAATTTATAATATGAACGAATCGTATCGTGCTGAATAATCGTATCAATTTCCGCCCGAAACGGGTGATAGCAAATCACTGTATCGCTCAGTTTAATTATTCTTGTTTTAACCTTTGTGATGACAAGGGGTTTTGCCGGAACGAGTTTCACTATCGTATCACGAACAATATGTGCCTCCATATCGTTGTTTGCGGCATTATTGTGTTTATTTAAGAGGTAAATCAAAATAATGACACATACAATAAGTAGTATCACGGTCATATTAATTATATTATTAGTCAATGTTCCTCCCTTAGATGTTCCAGAAAAAGTTCGTAAAGTTCGCCAAGACGACGGGTCAGAGCATCGAGCCGTTCGGTAATATAGGCATCTTTGTAAGCGGCTTTTTGCTCAATAACGGTTAGGCGTTGCTCATGGCGAGAGTGGCGTTTTTCCTCTTCGAGTTTTGAATCAATTAATTGTTGTGTATGTTTCTTCAGCTCTGCTCGTATCGCAAGGAAAAATCCAAGCATTGATACAATCAACGAAGCCACTCCCGCTATGATACTAATCTTATTCATAATTCACAATGACCGTCAGCCAACCGGTTGTTACATTATTTGCCGTATAAACGAAACGAAAATATTTAAAACCGGGACTAAGCGAAAGCATAAGGGTATTCTGTCTGTTGTCTCTGCTGTTTATATTGTGTGTTGATAGTACTGTTTTATATTGCAGGTCATTGGTTACTTCAATACTCAATGTAGCATTAGGATTGGCACTAACTTCCGACCATACTATCTGCACATTACCTATTGAATATTTATGTTTGCCGGCGAAGTCTTTAATTGTACTTCTTAGCCAATCGCTTGCAAAATTAATATTCATCGGCATATTCTTAATAACTTCACGTGTCATATTGCCTCCGTGTATTAAATCCAATAAATCCCCTGAATCTCAATCTGCCAAGAAAGTGATAAATATTTCGCTTCTGAACAAATACGCCTTCGTATTTTTTGCCATTAATATACTTGCTTGTATTAAAACCGATAGTATAGAACCAACCTGCTTTCACCTTGGCGATAATTCGTTCAATATGTCCGAAAATACTTTTGCCGCGTCTCCATACTATTAAATCACCTATTTGTGCTATGGGTTTGGTAGGTTTCCCGTATTTTTTGGCATAGTTAAACATTGAATTAGCAAGTCCCGTGCGTGGCAATGGAATTTCATTTCTATTGATAGATAGTAAGCGGCAGGCTTCGGCAAAACACCAGTATTGACCGGCGGCACAATAGGGCTGTCCTTCGGGCAAACCGACTGCTCGCAAGTATCGGGAAATCATTTTGCCGGAATTTCTGCGATATTCGATTACTCCTACCTGCTCTTTGGCAATTCGTCCGGATTCTGCCAATAGGTCATTGCGGCAAGACAAGGCATAACGATTTATCCCGTACAAGCCGGTGAGTGATGAGAATAGGATTAGCAATATTATGGCTTTCATTCTATACCCCATATTGTGCAAGATAGACGCCAAGAACTATTAAGCCAACGCTAAGATGTACACCGAGGAATATAAAGCCCGGATTGGAGCTTGCAGTTTCTCGGGTAAAATCAATTTTTGTATAGGCAAATAATGCTACTCCTGATAGAGCAATAGCCAACGATTCAATTATGGCAATCAGTAGCATCGTTTTTATTTCCGCCAGCCCCGGACGGAATATAGCAAGCGACACAAGCCCAATACCGAGCCAAAGTATGTGCCGCTTTGCAAAATCAATTAAATTATTCATTGTTATTCTCCTGAATATTTGTTCAATAAATCTTCGTCAAATGTTCTTTTTTTATATTTTTTATTTGTTCTTATTGCCGGCGGGTTCTCTGTTGCACCATACAAGGAAATAAGAGCAATATCACCTGCTTGTAATTTTTTCAATAACTCAAAGGCATTTGCACGCCTCCAAATGATAGTAGTCGGCACCTCGGTTCTTGCATAGCAAAATTCAAAAAGATTATAAACAGTTAAATCAACCGATAGTTTTCGCAAAAGCATATCGGGCGGCACTTCGCCTTCTGCAAACCAGCGTCCGTAGAGATATGAGTTGATTACGGCTTCGGCAAGTTCGCGAGCATAATCTACGCGAACAACATTAATCTGCTGACCGGCAGGGTCTCCGGTCAGCATAGCTAATTCATCAGCTTTAAATTCTTTTAATAAGTCATCTATATCCGAATAGGGCATCTGTTACTCCGTCTATGGTACAAGTTTGATTTTGACAAAACCACCCGAGACTGCATTTTCTAATGCTCTACCGTTTACAATTTCGCCTGTATTAGCTTTACGTGCCTTGCCGTCAGCGGCAGAGGTAACATTATCTCCGCGAGTAATTGCAGTAGCGGCTTCAACCGTCATTGTTCCCAAAGCGACAACCTGTGCATACTGCTCGGGCAGCCAATCTACTTCGGTTACGCCAATTGCCCGCTTGTTATTGCCGCATAGCATACCTGCATAATTTACAAAACGGAAAGCCGGCAATACGTCTGTGCTTAGTATAGTTAATGATTGTAGCGGTTGATAAGTTTTTGTGTTTAATGCCATTTTTTTCTCCTTTTAATTAATGGTTAGTGTTGCTGATTAAAAATGCCGCTTCGGGTGCCGTAATCTTTACGCAGTAGTTATCAGTATTGCGAATAATCTTGATTTTACCACCGTTCTCGTAATAAGTATCAACTTCCGGCTTACCTTTTCTTTGCAGAGTATAGCCATAGCTTGGATTGTATTCACTACGGTTATTCTTATCACTTCCATCAACATAAGCCAGGATAATATTATCCTGCCAAATATCGGTAAATGTGTTCCCGTCCTCAGTCGTTACAGCCAAACCAATATAAATATTATCTACACCGATAATCTCTGCAAGTGCCTTCTTGCTCACATTTGTTACACCGGTATATTTTACTCTCTCAACAATTTTCGGATGCTCAATTAATGCTCTATAAGCACTCTCGCCAATAACCATTGTGTTTGGATAGCGTGCAATTTTATTCCGAACAGCGCTCATACCGTCCTTTATAATTGCTATCGGGTCGAGCGAAAGCGAATAGTCGTTGAATGCGTGCGCCGCATCAATAATATTTTTTTGAGATGATGAATAATTAGAAGGATTCTGCACCAAGTCCGCCACTTCTTTTTCGCGGCTCAGTTCTATTATATCAACAAGTTGGCGTGTAATGCGATGTTCGAGACGTGCCGATTCGGGACTTTCCTCCTCTTCAATATAATCAATAGCCGTTTCGACATCTTTTTCATTTGTTTCATATTCAATCATCTCGAGGTCTGATGGCGGAATACGATTGGACGCCGCACGCATAGCGCGTTGCATATCACGTACAACAAATGCTTCCTTACCGAAAATCGGTATTCTTCCTTTCAATTTCGTTACTTTGACAATAGGAAACAGTCCGCCGGCAATCATTGCCGCATTCGAATAACCCTGTGCGACTGTTGTAAGTACGGGGTCAATCATTCTGATGTCATCAATTCTTGAAGTTGCCATTTTTTCTCCTTATTAATAAAAAATAAATTATAATGAATTTTTCTGAACCGTTAGTACAGCTTCTTCGTACGAAAGCCCGGGTTCACTTGTTTGCAATGTCAATGCCTTCTCGTGAATTTGCAAACGCTCCGGATTAATATTCCGTGATGATAAAGCAAATTCGGGATTAGTGGAAATATTTGCTCTCTCGGCAAATTCACTTGTGTTGAATAATGGTTTTAGGTTTTCGATAAAACTTTTAATCTGTTCGACTGCCGAGGGACTATCTTCCGTATTGTCGGAATTTTTACTAATATCCAATTGATAAGCAAGTTCGAGAATATCAACAAGACCCGCCGCCTGCGAAGGTAATATTTTTGCACCGCTCTCATCGGCAATCAATCCGTTGGCATATTCGCGAAATTCACGTAATCGAGTTTCCTTTTTTATCATTTCGATTTCGCGCTTCAATTTTTCATTCTCTGCTTCGAGAGTTTCGTCCCTGTCATCACTCATAGAAAAATCCGCATATTCGTAAAGCGAACCGTCCTCAGTAAATTTCGCTTCAGCCAATCCCTTGACCGCAGGCGTCGCGGCACCGAGAAAACCAATATGCCTGAGCATCATATCGGGATAGAGGGAAATGGAAATCTTCTTATATTTACCTTGCCGTACTTCGTCGGCAAAATCTGCCGCAATATCTTCGACAAAAGCAACAAGCCGATTGCCGCGGCGCGCCAGTCGTTTTACCCAGCCATAGGCAGGCGCATTATCTTTTGGATGACCCTTAACGACAGGAGCCAGCATTGTAGGCTCTTCGAGGATTCGGGAATTGTAAGTTGAGGCTATCTCGGCGAGTCGTTCCGGTGGGAATTCGCCACTCCTGCCGTTTGAGTCAGTGTGTTTTCCTGTTCGGAAAATTTCAATCCACATTTTTTTTTCCTTTCTTTTTATTCAAAAAATTGACAATGCGAAATTAGGTGGGGAGACAGCAAACGGCACGGAAAGCATTTTAAAAGAATTTATAAATTATTTGTAAAGAATAAATGGAAAGATAAATTTTACTTATCATAATAATATCAAAACAGTTTAATTGGGTTTATCAGGTGGTAAAAAAATAGAATAAACCAATTGCTTTCTAATTGCAAGATTAATTATTATAGTAAAAATATATTTTATGGAACACGTCTAAATTAAGGAAAGATGTAATTTATTATTAGACCTAAAATGAAAATTATAGTAATAGCATTGATAATAATATTATTCAATATACCTTTCGGTTATTGGCGTGCAAACGTTCGCAAATTCTCATTCCAATGGGTACTTGCAGTACATTTGCCCGTACCTGTAATTATATTTCTACGTATATATAGCGATATCGGATTTGCTTTCTGGACATATCCCGTACTGGTTGGAGCTTTTTTCGTTGGGCAATTGCTCGGCAAACTCATATATAATCGTTTGCTTGACAAAGCGGGTGAGACAGTCTCTTCCTGTCTCGTTATGGATTGTCTTCGCTATTGCAGATAGTCATCAATACAACAGAGCAACCATACCCCAGCCATCTCCCAAAGGGCGAGGGAGCGAACAGCCAAATAAAAAACCGCACCCTGAAGGATGCGGTT
>CAZOOR010000093.1:0-6747 GCA_964581505.1 uncultured Hyphomicrobiales bacterium | reverse complement strand
TTGTCCATTGGAAGAGTGCCGGAGTGAGGTGCGGCTGTTTGAAAACTCACCTCGCCGTCAAAGCTTCACAAGTCCACCCCTCTTGCAGATGGAAACTGAAAGTCAAAAGACCATCATACAACTGTTTTTTCTCTCCTTGCTAAGGAGAGATGTCGCGAAGCGACAGAGAGGTTGGCTGTTTTATCTTCACATCTTAACAAACTTATACATCTTACCACCCATACGGACAAAATATATACCCGGCGCCAAGCCCGACACATCAAGCCTTACGCTTTCCCCCTCTCGGGAGGGGGCAAGGGGGTGGGTTAGAACGCAGACACCTAAAATATCATATACTTTTACATTAAGGAATGGATGCTTCACTTCGTTCAGCATGACGAACGATTTTGCATCAATTTCTATATAATCACCGGCAGGGTTAGGTGTGATGAAACTGTTGCTATTCATATATTCACTATGTATATCGGTATTATCAAAGAATTTAATTGTCCTTATTGTATCCAATTGAAAAATCTTTAATTCCTTTTTACCGTTTAACTTTGCTAAAACTGTATATGGTGATTTGTATTGCTTGTTATTCTTAAGCTGCATAAACTCTGTCAATACTAAATCAAGTTTATCATTATTTCTTATTGTGTCATTGAATGATTCCAAGCTATTATTCTTAATCGTCAAGACTGTACCATTCGGTGCCAATATATGCAGAGTCCATTTAACGGTAAACGCATCGTTGCTATATTGACTCATATATATTTTATCGTAACCTGCACCACCCTCGAATTTACTATCAATCAGAATGGCGCCTTTGCTGTCATGTCCTTCATGTGAATTTATCGTATAATAGTCTTTACGATTACCGATTTTAACAAAAGTATTATTAATAAATAAATAATTCATCGAGTAACCGTAACTATCTTTTAAACTATAGTTTGTAAAATTACTCACAATAATATTATTAGTAAATGTAATAGGTGGTGCATTATTATGAGAGTGATTACCAACACCTCCGATTGCTCCCCAGCCGTTTGTTGTGTCATCTTCGGATAGTGCTACAATTAAATTGTTTTCACAACGAATGTCTTTTGTGTTATTATCCGAATACAGCCATGAACCACGAACAATTCCGCCTTCGCGACTTGTTACCAATATTGTATTATTATGATAATTAATTCTATTACCACCCCATGTAACTCTGATAGCGCTCATTGTACTAGTTGTTGTTGATTCCATTTCTTTTGGATTTAGCCAAGGTAGATAATCATCAAGTTTATGTGCTTGCAACCAAATATAATTATCGAAAACTTCCGTATCGGTTGTACCACCGGTTGTCGCTATTGCACAAGTGTTATCGCCACAGCCGAATATTTTATTTCGATAAACTTTTGATGTATCTTTTGCACCGATTCCGAATGAATTAACCGAATAGCTGTCCACGTGGATTTCGTTATTATACGCTTCCGATTTCTTGCCGAGAGCAAGTGCCGTCTGCCGCGTTCTAAGAATTAAATTATTATAGAGTTTTCCGCTTCCGGGCGAATTCATTTTAATTGCAGATACCTGCTGATGACGATTTATTATATACTTCCCTGAATCGCAAACAATATTATGATGGATAGAATAGCCTGTACGGGGCCAATGACAATAAATGCCGGTGATTTGCACACCGGAATATTTGATGTCAAGCCCTGCTATTTCCAGATTTTCGGCACCAGACACATAAATAGGATTAAAACCGATAGTAACATAAGAAGCGGTGTCATTACCTTTACCCTGAATAATGCGTCCGTTAAATACTTTCATATTTGCACCTGCGGAACGCATTTTGATTCCAAACGAAGAATTTTTACGGTGTGGAGTCCATTGGTCAGTTGGTATGCGCAAAGGCACTTCATTATAAATAACAGTATGTCCGCCTAGGTCTAGTGTCGAGCCGACTCCTGTAAATATAAAAGCACTGCTATCAGCATCTACATCTTCCGTCAGTAAATAATATGTGTTTGCTTGGTCGAGAATATATGGAGGATTGCCACTAATATCTTGCGGTATGCGGACGGCATTCGATAAATCTTTTGTTCGTATCGTAATATCAGGACTTTCGACTTGCTGAGAGCCATCATGCTTAATGGCGGTAAATTTCAGATGATAAATCTGATTCTTTTTTAGATTGTTCAAATGGAAAATATGTATATAATGATAATCATTATTTTCTTCCATTTGCCCATAGCCAAGGTTCTGCCCCCATTCTATTGTAGATTTGGAACGCTCGCTGGTCTCAAATGCCACAACTGCCGATGTTTCCGATTCAAATTTCCAAAATCCACTTTCTATTATCGTCAAATTACCGCGTTCAATACCATAACGCTCCATTATCTCTTTCACGACCTGAGTGGGTTTCTCGTTGTGTGGATTTTTCAACTCCCCATAAGCATAATTGAGCAATAAACATGATATTAATAGAGTGTAAAATGTATTTTTCATATTAAGCCCGAATAAAATTCAAAATAATTATATTACTTTTTTATAAGATAATGAAGAGTATCGAAAATGCCAAATATTGATGCCATTTATATTAATATATATGTATTTACGGCATAATTCGACTACCCTTCGGGTATCTTTCGGGGAACATAGGTTTATAAAATATACAAATTTATCTACGGTCTGGTGCCGAGCCTTACATTAACGTTTATTCCGTATTGACGGATAAGCTCAATCAATTCATTAAGATTGGCAACAGTAGAATCAAGCTGCGAAGCAAATTCCTTGTCATAGATTAGTCTTGACAAAGTTCCTTGCCCGTTCTTTATTTCCGAGCTGATGGAATTTACATCTGTTAAAATATGATTGGCAGAAGAAATACTCGTATCAATACGCGTCATCATTCTGTTAGCAGAATTAACCGCAAGGTTCAAATTATCAATAAGTGTGTCCAAACGCGGCTCGAAGCGAGCGTAATCGGTATTCATATTTGATACAAGTGAGCGAATATCACTTATAATTGTATTTACGTTCGTTAAATTTTGTTTAAGCAGAGCGTTTGCATTTCCAATTAATTCATCTGTATTTTTGACAATATTTGTAACATTTTCAGAAAATCCTTCTGTGTTGAGTATCACCGAAAATTTGTCGAACAGTGTATCGAGACGATGAACAATGCTAACAAGGTCTTGGCTCATTTCTCCAACTAAAATAAATAGCGAAGCAATATCGGCAGAAGTCTTGCCGGGCATTTCTTTATCAGGATTAAACTGCTGTCCGCTATGCCCGGGGTTGATTTCAATTTTTTTACCACCCGTAATTTCCAGAATTGTTATCATCGCTTCGGCATCTGAATAAATATCGCTTATATCGTCAATAATTACTTCAACAAGAACCGAGCCTTTGTCATTTTTAATTGAGGTTACTTTTCCACGCTTAACGCCATTGACCACAACAGGATTGGAAAGCTGTATGCCTCCGGAATTGGGGAAACGAATGTTTACATACTTTTGCGAAACCGAGACGTTGCAGCCGCGGACAAGTGTCATACCGACAGCAAAAATCAATAATGCAAAGATTGTTACAATACCGACCTTAATTTCTGTTTTTCTTTGATTTATCATAATTCTTTCCGTAATAAAAACCCAAACCGGAGCTTTGGCATAATGTCAAACTAATAATCGAAAACTAATGTTAATTATTTTAAACAAAAATTATAATCCTAAATCAGATGTTTTGCTAATTGAATCGGAAGCAGAAGTATTGCGAGCGGATTCATTGTCGTTATTCTGTTTAGGCGGAGCATTATCCTCATAATCCGCACTATGTCGATTATCAAGAATGAGCATATTCTCAGCAAGAATTTCGACAATTTGTTTACTAATTCCCGTTTCCGCATCATCAATATATCGCGTTTGGAGCTTGCCCTCGATAAATACACGAGAGCCTTTACGAACAAGTTTACTGATAATTTCCGCCAATCCCCTCCAAGCTATAACGGAGTGCCAATCGGTATGTTCCTTTAAAATACCTTCATGATTCTTCCACGATTCAGTTGTAGCCATACGAAAGGAAATAAAAGGAATACCGCTTGCTGTATGTTTCAGTTCGGGTTCTTTGCCGACATTACCGATAAGCATTACTTTGTTCAAGGTCCTGGACATAACCACCTCTTATCTGTTTATATTATAGATATAAATATATTGCAACCAATCTTTTCTTTTCAGCTGTCTATTCAGTTCTTAATCAAATACAGCACCTTATCGTCAAATTATATAAAAATTTCGACAATAAAAAAGAAAAAATACATTTGCGAACATAGGGTTCGTGCAATAATTAATTTCGTATTAGCTTGATTAAGATAAAATGATATGTAATTTGAATAAAACACTCTGCTTTTAAATAATTATTAATAAGTTTATAATTAATTTAAAATTAAATAGGCTATATATCGTTAATATTTTTTCTATACTGTTTTTTATAAAAAATAGAATTATTTGATATTATTAGGATTTAGCAATGGTTGACATTTCAAAAGTAAGAAATATAGGAATAGCGGCTCACATTGATTCGGGCAAAACCACTTTGAGTGAACGAATTCTCTTTTATACAGGTAAGATTCACCAAATAATTGAAGTTCGAGACAAAACCGGTTCCGGTCCGACAATGGATTCGATGGACTTGGAGCGTGAGAAAGGTATCACTATCCAGTCTGCCGCCACTTATGCACAGTGGAAGGATTATCATGTCAATTTGATTGATACTCCGGGGCATATTGATTTTACCGTAGAGGTCGAACGTGCTTTGCGAGTCCTTGATGGTGCTGTCCTTGTTCTTTGCGCTGTTGCAGGCGTACAGAGTCAGACATCTACTGTGGATAGACAAATGAGACGATATTCTGTTCCGAGAATGGCTTTTATCAATAAGGTTGACCGTTCAGGTGCAAATCCCGATAGAGTAATTCAGCAGTTAGAAGAAAAATTAAATCTACATCCGGTGCTAATTACAATGCCAATCGGCTTAGAGGATAACTTTGAGGGTATTGTAGATTTATTAAAAATGAAAGCAATTTATTTTGATGGTGAGAATGGTGAAATCATTCGCGAGGAGAAAATACCCGAACATTTACTTGATGAAGCAAATATGCGGCGTTTGGCAATAGTCGAAGCTCTTGCCGATTTTGATGACGATATTGCCGAAAAATTTCTTGCTGACGAAGAAGTTACTACCGAAGAAATGCTCCCCGTAATTAGAGAGCAAACTATTAATTTGCGTATTACACCTGTATATCTCGGTACCGCAAAGCAGAATAAAGGCATTCAGCCTATGCTTGATGGCGCCTGTGATTTTTTGCCATCACCTACGGACATACATCACGAAGCACTTGATATTGAGAACAATGAAGAAAAAGTAGAACTCTTCTCTGATAATGAAAAACCTTTTGTCGGACTTGCTTTTAAACTTGAAGACGGAAGATATGGACAGCTTACATATATGCGAATTTATCAAGGTCAGGTCAAGAAAGGTGATTTTATTTATAATGTAAAAACTAAGAAAAAGATAAAAGTGCCCAGACTTGTCAGAATGCACGCCAATGATATGCACGATATTGAAGAAGCGGGAGCTGGAGATATTGTTGCTATGTTTGGGGTAGATTGCTCTTCGGGTGATACTTTCACGGACGGAAAAGTGGACTATTCAATGACATCAATATTTGTTCCCGAACCCGTAATTGAAATTGCTCTCTCGCCGAAAGAAAAATCCGGTCAGGTTAATTTCTCGAAAGCTTTGAACAGATTTCAAAAGGAAGACCCGACATTTCAGGTATCAAGAGATGAAGAGAGTGGCGATACACTTGTACGCGGTATGGGCGAGCTACATCTTGATATTTATATAGAAAGAATTAAAAGAGAATATAATTGCGAAGTAGTTGTCGGGCAGCCTAAAGTGGCTTATCGGGAGACAATACAGAAAATGGCGGAATTCGATTATACTCATAAAAAGCAAACGGGTGGCTCGGGACAGTTCGGGCGTGTTGCCGGATTTGTTGAGCCAATACCGGCAGAAGAGAATATCGAATTTGATTTTGTGAATAAAATTGTCGGAGGCTCAATACCGAGAGAATATATACCTTCTTGCGAAAAAGGCTTCCAAGAACAGCTTAAGGAAGGTTTCCTTATCGGACAGCCAATGGTCAATGTTCGTGTTTTAATTAATGACGGTGCATCACACTCGGTCGATTCATCTGAAATGGCATTTAAAACTGCCGCAAAGGGTGCTTTGAGGAGTGTTATTGCCAAAGCGAAACCGATTATATTAGAACCGATTATGAAACTTGAAACAACAGCACCAGAAGAATTTCAGGGTGTTGTGATTGGACAAATCAATCAGCGCCGTGGTATGATTGTCAATACGAATAATGATGCTGGATATGTCGTTGTCGAAGCGGAAGTGCCGCTTAAAGAGATGTTCGGTTATTCTTCGGATTTACGTGGAATGACACAGGGTAAAGGTGAATTTACAATGGAATTTTTAAAGTATGCTCAAGTACCTAAGGCAATTCAAGAAGAAATCATCGAAGAATATAAGAAAAGCAAAGAAAAATAATTATTACTTATTATTAAAAAACGGGACTGTTTTCCAAAAACAGTCCCGTTTTTTAATAATGTTAAAAGCAGCTATTTTACTATTGAAAACTTAGCTGTCTGCTGCGCATTTCCGTTATTCCATATTGCTGTATATACTCCCGATGAAAGTGATGATGTGTTA
>CAZOOR010000092.1:0-7063 GCA_964581505.1 uncultured Hyphomicrobiales bacterium | reverse complement strand
GTTCGTTCGATAAAGTAAGACAAACTGCGAAACAGATTAATACCTAGTACCATTACTATTCTACCTATTAATATTAACAATTAACAACACGTTTTTTCTTAACTATATCAATTATTTTTATTATTAACTAAATATTCCTTATATTTGTATTAAGATGATTTTGTCTGAATAAACGAGGTGTTTATGTTTAAAAATCTGAACAATATGATATTCGGGAAATTGACAAAATTCCGAATAATAATTCTCGCCCTTATAGGTGTAATCATAGGCTTAGCTTTGACGGCATTCAAATTGTCTAATGCCGTTTCATATCTATCCGACCAGCCGGAGACATGCATAAATTGCCATGTAATGACACCGGAGTATTCGACTTGGTTCCATAGCAGTCATCGCGAGAATGCCAACTGTAACGATTGCCATGTACCACATAATAATTTTGTCAGGAAATATTGGTTCAAAGCAAATGACGGGCTTCGTCATGCTACAATGTTTACCTTGAGACTGGAACCACAGGTCATACAAATTAAATCGGCAGGCAAAGAGGTTGTACAGGAGAATTGCATCAGATGCCATACTCATCTAATAAATGAAGTGTCATTGCTTGCTGATGGCAAAGATATGCACAATTCGCCTGAACGAAAATGCTGGGATTGCCACCGCGAAGTACCGCATAGTCGTGTACATAGCCAAGCGGCAACGCCAAATTCCAGAGTTCCCGGGCTTAAATAAGTTTAAAAAATAATTATATATTTTAATAAATATCAATTGGAGGCTTTATGTCTGATGAAAAGAAAAAATCATTTAAAGGAATATTACTATTGCTTGCTGTAGCCGTAGTAGTATTTATTCTCGGACTATTTACATCATCTATTATGGAGCGAAGAGCGGAGTCAGTTGCTAAACTAAAAGTTGCCGCAGACTTACCTGAATGGGAAACACGCAACGAAGAATGGGGCAAACATTATCCTAAGGAATTTGAGTCATATTTAAAAATGGCTGACACGAATTTCCGTTCAATGTATGCCGGTTCCGCTACTGTGGACTATTTGGAAAATAGTCCCGAACTTGTAATAATGTGGGCAGGATACGGATTCTCTAAGGACTATTTGCAAGCACGCGGACACTCATACGCCATTACGGATATTCGCAATACATTAAGAACAGGCGGCATTGATAAAAGCCCTATGCCCGCTACTTGCTGGTCTTGCAAAAGCCCGGACGTACCAAGATTTATGTCGGAAAAAGGAGTTGCTGAATTTTACAAAGGTAAATGGATAGATAAAGGTCAGGAAATTATTAATCCAATAGGTTGTGGTGATTGCCACGACCCGAAAACAATGAATCTAAAAATCACAAGACCTGCACTGATAGAAGCAATGGAAAGACGCGGTAAAAAAATAGAAGACTTTACCCACCAAGAAATGCGTTCACTTGTTTGCGCCCAGTGTCATGTGGAATATTATTTCAAAGGAAAAGACAAATATCTAACATTCCCTTGGGACAAAGGTTTCAGTGCCGATTCAATGGAAGCATATTATGATGAAATCGGATTCAAAGACTGGACACATAAACTCAGTAAAACCAATATGCTGAAAACACAGCACCCTGATTATGAATTGTTTATGACCGGTATTCATGCTCAAAGAGGAGTAGCCTGTGCAGATTGTCATATGCCATATAAAGTCGAAGGTGGTGTCAAATTCACAGACCACCATATACAAAGTCCACTTAACAATATAGCCAATTCATGTCAAGTCTGCCATCGTGAATCCGAAGCCGAATTGACAAAAAATGTGAATGACATTCAAAAACGTGTAATGGAAATAAGAAGAATTGTCGAGAAAAGTATAGCCAAAGCACATCTCGAAGCCGAATTTGCTTGGAAATCCGGCGCAAGCGAGGAAGAAATGAAACCGGTTCTCGCATTAATACGTTCCGCCCAATGGCGTTGGGACTGGGTCGCTGCCGCAAACAGTGTAGGATTCCACTCACCTGTGGAAGCGTTAAGAGTACTCGGTACAGCAATTGAACGGTCGGAGAAGGCACAGGGTCAGCTTGCAGTAATAGCAGTCAGACATAACTTAAATCTACCAATTCCTCTGCCCGATGTATCAACAAAATCAAAAGCACAGGCATATATCGGATTGAACATAGAAGAATTACGCAAAGATAAAGAAAAATTAAAAGCAACAGTTATACCTGATTGGGAAGAAAAAGCAAAAGCAAGACAAGGAGCAATCTATAAATATTAATTCCAATCCCTCCTAAAACCAAAGAGGCTGTCTCAGATTTCATTATGAGACAGCCTCTTAATTAAAATAAATCAAACTATTTGTCATTGCTTTGTTCAATTTTTTCTCTACCTTCATTTGTTTTTGCTTTTGCTTCATCGGCAAGAACTTTTTGATAAGCTTCAATCAATTCTTCTTCATCGCCGACAGCAAAACCAATATGACTCCAAACAATCTCTCCTTTGCCGTTTACGATAAAAGTATGAGGCGGATTAGTAACATTCATAATTTTACTAAAATCCTGATTTTGGTCCAAATAAACATCAAACTGCCAATCTTTACCTTTAACAAATGGAGCAACTTTGCGACTACTGCGAGAATTATCAATTGAAATAGCGATAATTTTTATTCCGTATTCTTCCTGCCATTCTTCGTAATATTCATCATAAGTTTTTAGTTCTTCGAGACAGGGTTTGCACCAAGTAGCCCAGAAACAAATAATGAACGGTTTCCCTTCATTGTTGAATGTTTTTGTATCCACAGTTCTGTTCTTCAAGTCCTTAATTTTTACGGACGGTAAATTCTTTGCAGAAGCATAATTTACAAAAGCAAAAACAACAAAAATGAACAGAAAGGCGAGCGTTTTAAAATACTTTGCCATTTAATTCCTCTTATTTTTTTTGAAAAATGTAACTTTTTATTCTTTCATTTGTCATAGTACGTATATAAGTAACTTTTTTTTGTTAAACTTATTTTAAAATGTTATGAAAAAATTAAATACCTTATGGATAGTGCTATTTGCATTCTTTGCTATGAATTTAACTATGATGGCACTACCAAATTTAAAAATCCAGGTCGGTGATACGAAAGTAAACGGTGGAGTAAATGATGATTTACAAATTCATGGTGTTGTGCAAAATCTAAGCACAAGCATATCGGTAACAACATTGCTAAAGGTCTATCTGAAAGAGCGTATAAATGGACAATCTTTATCAATATGTTGGGGTGAGCAATGCCTACCTCCGATTGAAGATATTGGATTAACTCAATTCGAAGAAGAAGTTACTATTCAATCATTAGGAAATTCCGGCTATAAATTCCATTGTACAATTGACCAGGGTGGCAAAATCGGCGATATGCTTGCAACATTTGTCTTTTATGATAAAGACAACCCTAATGACTCGGCGGCATTTACTACTCGTGTCCATATCGGAGCAACTGATGTTGAAAGTAAAACAAATAATATTCTCACTCTTTCGCCTAATCCGGCAATTGATAATTTGAATATTAAATTAACTGATAAAGCAACAAATGTAAGAATATACAACATAGCTGGCACACTGCTCAATTCGATTAATGTACAATCCGGTACTCATAATTTAAATGTGAATATTAGTTCATTTGAAACCGGTGTATATTTTGTAAATATCGTAAGTGAAGACGGTACTTTAAAGACCCATCGATTTGTAGTAAGTAAATAATTGCTATTTACATAATAATTAAATCTCCTTTCAAACAAAGGAGATTTAATTATTGCTTATGTTACTTTGTCACCCTTTACATATATCATTATAAGCATAAATAAGAGTAGCCTTGTACTACAATTTGCAAGCATACATATCGCCCCAATACTAACTTCTGAGAAAAGATACTACTTCCCACTATTTCCTTGTAGTAATAAACATTACACAAGTTTCATTGATTTTGTTACATAATATATATGAATATAACTATCGGATTTTCAATTGAAAAATCATACCTTGTAAAAAAAATGTTTGTTAAACGGAGGAGTGATGAAAAAGAGTTATATACTTATTGCAATATTAGTATTATCAGTCATTTGTTCAAATCTATTTGCACAGAACAAATCATATAATTTTCCTATTGAAGAAGATTTAGTATTAACCAATTCGTCTCTTGGCACTGAATTTTGGGTTGCTATACCACAAAATGAAGCATCAAACGGAACATTAGCGGCGATAGGAGTAGAGATAGTTGTTACTTCGCCATATAATACGACTGTAACTCTGGAAATTCCGGGCTTAGGAGTTAAAAGGAGCAAACAAGTCGAAGCATTCAAACAGATAAGTTTCTCATCAAAAGACAATGATATCACTTATGTACAGGAAGTAAATGAAAGCGAAGAAGTTACACAGAAAGGTATTCATTTAACCGCCGATAAGCCTTTTGCTGCGTGGGTATTAAATTCGAGGCAATGGTCTGCCGAAGGTTATCAAGCAATTCCGTTAACTAAATGGGGGAAGGAATACTACCACTGCGCTTATTATGATTTCCACGATCAACATAAACGCCGAGGCGGTGGATTCATTATTCTGGCATCAGAACAAGGAACCAGAGTAACAATTAATCTGAACGGTCTCGGTGCAGGACAAACAGTCAAAGGAAAAAAAATCGGCGAAACAATTACTGCCACATTAAATGCCGGTTCGACCTTTATGGTCAGAGGAAACGGGGAAACCACCGGACTATTTGATATTTCCGGTACAAAAATAACTTCATCAAAAACAATTGGTGTTGTATCTTTCCATATGCGAACAATGATACCCTCAATTTGTCCCGATGATAGAGACAATTTAGTAGAAATGCTTACGCCGGTAGATATGTGGGGTACGGAGTTTAATACAATTCAGTTAGATAGAAGCCCGCATGGTAGCCGAGAAGGTAAAGGTGATTTATTCCGCATCATAAACAAAGAATCTCACACAACTGTAAATTGCGAGTTCTATGATATTGCTTCATATTTAAAAGTCGGCAATAGGACTCTCCCTATGAACAGAGCAGCAATGTTCGGTGAGCTTGACCCAATTACAGATATTAGTGCTTCTAACAAGAAAAAATCTGTTTACGGCATGGCTATTTGGTCATCTGATAAGCCTATACAATTAATTCAAAATGCATTTTCCAATCGTTGGGATGGGGATAGGAGATTTAGCCCAATGAGCTTAATCGTACCTCCTCTAAACCAATATGTAAGAAGTGCTGTTTTTTGTACTCCACTTAACACTGGTTTTCAGGAACATCAGTTAACAATAATAGCTCTCGGCAATCATGACGACCCTGAAAATGCTTCACTTCGTTCAATAAAATTTGATGGCAAAGACCTTTGGCGACTTAAACCAAACATCTTACAAAATAGAATTCCGAATACCGATTACTATTGGACAAGAATGACTATTTCAAAAGGTGCTCATTATTTCCAATCAGACACAAAATTATACGCATATCTTGTTGGCTTCGATTCATATAATGCTTATGGATATCCTATTGTCCAAAATTTTAATATAATTGATGGTTTGGATACTGTCCCTCCTAAAGTCAAAATGAAAAGTCAATGCGGTAATTTTGCATTAGAAGCAAAGGAAGTAACTCTGGGACAAAATACCGACAATCCGAGGCAGAAAGATGTAGGAATAAGTAAGATAATTTTATTTTCTCAATCATTTAATTATAAATTAACAATTAACAAGCCGGAAACATTTAAGCCACAGAATAAAATTACTGTTAGAAAATTCAATTTGACATTGATTGATAATAAAAAAGCAGGAAAAGCTATTTTTGCCGTAATGGATAGAGCGGGAAATATTTTCTTGGACAGCGTTTCTTACTCACCACCTCAAATTGAAATGAAACCAACAAATACAGATTTTGGCAAAGTATTAATTGGTAAGGAAAAGACTGTAACAATATGTATCAAAAATTTAAACAATGATGATTATCCGATTAATTCATTAGAGAATGTAAATAATAAATTCAAATTAATGGATTTACCAAAATTGCCGATTGTTTTACATAAAGGAGATTCTCTTCTTGTTAAGGTAGTGTATTCAGCTGGTACAAAATTACAAACAAGTATTGACAGAGATACTGTCAAAGTAAAATCCGAATGTGTAGATGTAGAATTTACTCTTATGGGTAGCATTATTTGGCCATCAATTTCGGTTACAAAATCATTCGATTTCGGTAAAGTGGACAAAGGAACAAAAATTTGTTTGAATGACATTAAATCAAGAGGACTTGAAATCAATAATACTGGTTCATCTGATTTAACAATTAGTAAAGTTAGCGGTTTGAAAATTCCGTTTATGATTTCTTCACCCACCGAACCACCAATGCCAATAGTATTAAAGCCCGGCAAAAAAGTTTTTGTTAATTCTATCTGCTTTATTCCACAGAAAATAGGCAAATTCAGCGACACATTGACTATTGAGAGTGATGCGGCAGAGGGAGACAGTACATTTATCATTACTGGTACTGGTAAAAAAATAATTTCTGTTGATAATGAAGTGGATACACCCATATTCAATATATCACCAAATCCCGCAAGTAATGAACTTAGAATCAAATGGAATACCAATTCACTAGCGAGCGTAAGAATTGAAATAATTAATATGGTCGGCCTTGTATTAGATAGAATTAATCTTGATTCGGGAAAGGGAGAGATTAGTTACCAACTGAACAAATTCAGCCCCGGAGTATATTCTTTTAGATTGATTTCGCATTCAACCAGTATAAGCAAAAAAGTAGTTATTCTTAAATAGCATTCCCCATAACTTCCGCACCCAGCCCAAAAATAGGCTGTCTCAAAATAAACAAAGAGACAGCCTGTTTTTTTATTTCTTTTCTTGTGATTTTTTATAGAGGAAATCACTTTCAACAATTTGCAGATTCATTTTTCTATGACCTATACCGCTATAATAACCCCGTAATAATAGGGAATATGCTCTACCGGGTTTAAATTCTGCATTATTATATGTAAGAAGTAAACTATCATTAGTAGCATTTCTTATTTCAATTTTATATAAACCGCTGGA
>CAZOOR010000091.1:0-7203 GCA_964581505.1 uncultured Hyphomicrobiales bacterium | reverse complement strand
GAAGAATAATTGCGATTATCGTTTTTCCCTAATATTCCATACATATATTAAGTTGAAAATTGCTTAAATTTGTTTTTTATTTAGATTAAAACTAACAGGTTAAAATGCAAATAGGAATAGTCGGCTTTCCCTATTCGGGGAAAACTACGTTTTTTCAGACATTAACGGAAACAAATATTGACACATCGCAGCATAAACGCGATGCAAATCAGGCAATTATTAAAGTACCGGACGAGCGGCTTGATAAGCTGACCGCTATGTTCAACCCTAAGAAAATGCAGAATGCCACAATTGAAATTGTGGACTTTGCCGGCGTGCAAAAAAATGATGCAAACAGTTCGGCTTTCGATACGGCGTTTATGACAAAGGTAAGAACTAATGACGCTTTAATTCACGTTGTTCGCGGCTTTCGGGACGAGACAGTACCGCATATTGAAGGCGATATTGATATGCTTCGAGACATACGAACACTCGAAGATGAATTTATGCTAAACGACTTGGCTTTCTGCGAGACGCGCTTGCAAAAAATTGCTCTGGACATTCAGAAGAATAAGAACAAAGACCAAGCATTGAAAGAAAAAGTTGTTATCGAAAAATGGTTCGAAGAATTGCAGAACGAGACACCTCTGCGTGCTTTGGAGTTTACGGAGGACGAGGAAAAACTTATTCGTAATTACCAACTGCTAACAGCCAAACCGCTTCTTATTGCCCTCAATCTGGACGAAAACGATATTGATAAAGCAGAGGGAATCACAAAAAAATTAACCGATGAGTTTTCAGGGACAAATATTACGATTGAACCATTCTTTGCGAAAATCGAAATGGAATTGATGGAACTGGAAGACGAGGAAAAGCAAATGTTTATGGAGGAATACGGGCTTAACGAATCCGCACTTTCGCGTTTGATAAAAAGTGCATATCGTCTGCTCGGCGTTATATCTTTCTTTACTGTCGGTGAGGACGAATGCAGGGCTTGGCCCATCAAGGAAGGTTTTACCGCACAGGAAGCCGCCGGCACGATACACACGGATTTTTATAATAAGTTTATACGTGCCGAAGTAGTCAGTTACGAAGATTTTATGAAATACGGTTCATTTGCCGCTTGCAAGGAGAACGGCGTTTTCCGGCTCGAAGGCAAGGAATATATTGTCAATGACGGAGATATTCTGCACGTAAGGCACGGATAGTTTCACAATAAATAAATATTTTGACAATGAGAGTACATACACTACTACACGCAAAGCACGAAGACATTGCGGCAATTGCCAATTGGATTGAGCATCACGCGCATACGTCAAGTTCCACAAATTTATATTTGAACGAAAAATTACCGGCTATTAGCGATTTCGATATGCTGATAGTAATGGGTGGACCGATGAGCGTAAATGACGAAGAGCGTTATCAATGGTTGTCCTCGGAAAAAATATTTATCAAAAAAGCAATTGAGCAGGGAAAATATGTAGTAGGGATATGCCTCGGGGCGCAATTAATTGCGGCGGCTCTTGGTGCAAAGGTTACAGCCTGCAAGTACAAAGAAATAGGTTGGTTTCCGGTTAAGAAATCTATGTGGCTCGCCGCCGCCGTTGCGGATTTGCTACCTTTTCACTATACAACATTCCATTGGCATGGCGAAACCTTTGATTTGCCCGAAGGCGCAAAAAGAATAATGACTTCTGCCGCCTGCGAAAACCAAGCTTTTATTTACGGTAATAAAGTTATTGCATTTCAGTATCACATGGAAGTTACACCTGAAGTAATTGAGGGATTTGTTCAGCACGGCAGAGAAGAACTCGTCGAGGATAAATACGTGCAGAAGTCGGATGAAATTCAGGCGTTTGCATTCCGAACACACGAGAATAATCTCTATTTATTCCGAGTGCTGGATTATTTTGCATTTATGTTCAACAAGGAAAATAATTGAATCAAAAGCAATTATACATATATGGAATAGTTTCCGGGATACTTCTTGCATTGGCTTTTCCGCCATTGCCTTTCGGAGCATTTGCATTTGCGGCTTTTGTGCCATTACTATTTGCACTTGAATTGAAACCGAAGCATCAGTATTTATTGCTCTACATTACTTTTTTCATTTATCACGCCGGAACAAATTGGTGGATAAGCAGTTGGCAGGCTGACACCGACCCGTACTTAATAGCATCGGGAATTGCAACAGCCCTTATACATCCTCTTTTCTTTTTGTTCCCATTCATCCTATATTTCTTTGTTAAGAAACGGCTTGGCACGCAAACTGCGCTTTGGTTTTTCCCGTTTTTTTGGGCAACATTCGAGTGGTTGCATAGCATAGGCGATTTGGCTTATCCTTGGCAGGCGCTCAGCTACACACAGTTGGGCAATATATATTGGGTGCAATTTGCAGATATAGCCGGTAGCACGGGCGTCAGTTTTGTTATTGTATTAGTCAATGTGCTGATAATAAAGATAGTCTATGAAATAAAATCGTTTAATATAAATGAAAAACCTGCAAAGCATTTGTTTACTCATCGTGGTTTTTTGAAGTATTTTATTTCTATTATATTAATTATTATTCTTTTCAATATTTACGGCATAATCAGGTTGCAGGATTTTAAGCACAAAGAGTTATTGAGTAATAATGAAACCGTAAATATCGGAATTGTACAGCCTGCAATTAATCCATGGAACAAATGGGCAACAAGTGCTTTGGGGCAAATCGAAAAGCATATAAAAATTAGCGATTCGCTTGCTTCTGCCGTTGGCAAACTTGATGCAATTATTTGGAGTGAAACCGCTATTCTATTTGTTAATTATGATGTAAACTTCGGACATAATTTCCCATATCTTAATAACTGGTTGTCTCAATATGATTTTTCATTGATTTCCGGTTTTGCGGATATGGTATTATATAAAAAAGGCGAGACGCCTTCGATTGCGGCAAAACCTTTCCGTGGGGATAGTACTATGATTTATGATTCGTATAACTCGATGATTTCGTTATATCCCAAAAAGGATAGTACAAAATTTCAGATTTATCATAAAATACGACTTACTCCGTTTGGCGAGCGAATACCATACTTGGAACTATTTTCGTTTGCAAGCAAATGGTTGGAATGGGGGGTCGGAATTTCAAGCTGGGCAAAAGGAAAAGAACAGAATCTGCTTACATTGGAAAGCGGCAATAAACGTATTCCTTTTGCTCCGGTAATATGTATTGAATCTATTTATCCCGATTTTGTAAGACGTTTCGTTAAGCAGGGCGCCGGTTTTATAGCTATAATCACAAATGACGCATGGTACGACTATACCGTTGGTCCCGAGCAACATTTCCAAATAGCACGAATGCGTGCAATTGAGACGCGGCGTTATGTTGCAAGATGTGCCAATACGGGTGTAAGCGGTTTTATCGAAGCAAGTGGCTATGAATTGTTGCGGGCGCCGCAGTATCAATCTTGTGGGATTGCGGTAACAATTCCCGTATTAAAATCAAAATCATTCTATCTAATGTATGGCGATTGGATTGTTTACATATCTTTGTTTGTATCCCTATTTGCAATTGTATTCTCATTTGTGAAACAAAAGTAAGTTTCTTTCGTAAATAATAAACTATAATAAAAAATAAAAGATTTTTTTTTCATTAACAGGTTTAATAAAATGAACAAATTAACAAGAACGGCTATGGCGATTGTACTTGCTATATTTGCAGGACAAATCGCACTGGCTGCAACTGATTTTAAACCGATAAAATATGAATTGGATTCACTCTCCAACGGTTTGAAAATTATTTATTGTATTGACAGAAGTGCGCCTGTTGTTTCGACAGTTGTGCATTACAAAGTAGGCTCAAAAGACGAGAACCCGAACAGAACGGGCTTCGCACATTTCTTTGAACATTTGATGTTCGAGGGAACAAAGGATATTCCGCGAGCAACTATTGATAAATATGTTGAAGAAGCGGGTGGCTGGCTGAATGCACATACGTCATTCGACGAAACTGTCTTTAAATTTCGCGTTCCGGCAAACGAGATACGGCTCGCTCTATGGATTGAATCACAGCGTATGCGAGGACTGCTTGTAGATAAGGTCGGTGTAGAAACTCAGCGTGGTGTGGTCAAAGAAGAAAGAAAGATGAGAAACGATAACACTGCTTATGGTACAATGTTTGAAAATATGACGGACTTATTATTTCACGGTAGTTCCTATCAATGGAATCCGATTGGATATGAAAAGCATATAAACGCTGCCACTATAAAGGAGTTTAGGAATTTCTACAATAATTTCTATCAGCCGAACAATGCGGTACTGACAATTGTTGGTGATTTCAATATTAAAGATGCTAAAAAATATGTCCGCCAATATTTTGGAGGCTTCCCCCGTGCCAAAGAACCAAAGCGTGCAAAATTCAGATTGCCCGCATTCACAAAACCGGCAGAGAAAACAGTCTATGATGCAAAGGCACAGCTTCCGGGTGTATTTGTTGGCTATCGCGGACCGGCACTCGGTAACAAGGATTACTATGCCGCATCATTGCTTGGCGACATTCTGGCGGCAGGCGAGAGTTCCAGATTGTACCAACAACTTGTGGACAAGCAACAGATTGCACTCTATGCAGCAATTCAACCGATGAGTTTGCAACGTGCCGGGATTATTATGTTGATTGGCGTTCCTGCTATTAAGCACCAACCCGAAGAAGTACTCGAAGGCATTGATGAGGAAATTGAAAAAATAATTGAGAATGGCGTAACAAAAGATGAATTGAAAAAAGCAAAGAATATCAAGGAAGCCGAGTTCGTTTCGAGCAATAAAACAGTATTGGAGAAAGCAATGAATTTGGCAAGATACTATGTATATTTCGGCACTCCCGCCTTAATTAATACGGAATTGAAGAAATATCAGCAAGTTACACGCAAGGATATTCAAAATGTTGCAAAGAAATATCTTGGTACAAAGAACAGAGTGGTGCTTTATTATTTGCCTAAATCATCTAAAAAATAATTCTTAATAAAATTGAAACAAACTAAACAGGAAATAAAATGAACAAGAAATTATTATTAATGTTATTACTCTTTGTAAGTGTCGGCTTTGCTTTTGCAAAGGAAAAAATTGACCTTACAAAGAAACCCGCCCCATTACCGGCGGAATCTTTCAAATTCCCGGATTATATTGAAGCAAAACTTCAAAATGGTATTAAAGTCTTTATTGTAGAAGACCACGAACAGCCGACTTTTTCGGTTAGGTTATTAGTCCCCGGCGGCTCGGTCTTGGACGGACAAAAAGCCGGTATTGCCGACTTGATGACAAGTATGGTTACCAAAGGAGCGGGCAATATGTCTGCTTTGGATATTGCCAATAAACTTGACGGCATAGGTGCTGATGTTTCCGCTTCTACATCGAAAGATTATATTGCATATTCCGCTTCGGGATTGAAAAAACATATCAATCAAATCTTAAAGATTTTTTCAGATGTAGTTATAAAGCCGACATTTCCAAAAGATGAATTTGAGAAACTTGTTCCACAGATGTTAGCCGGATTGCAGAACGAAAAATCAAATCCGACTGCGCTTGCCGCAAAATTATCCAATATGGTTGTTTACGGTAAGCTTCACCCCTACGGGCAGTTCGAAACGGAAAAAAGTCTGAAAGCAATTACGGTTGATAATTTAAAAACTTATTATAATGCGGTAATCAAACCAAATAATGCATCAATAGTTGTTGTAGGCGATGTATCCAAACGCGAAATTCTCAAATTATTGAATAAATCATTTAAAGATTGGAAGCCGGGCAAAACGGCATTTATTCAAATACCGCCGGCACAGCCTATGCCGCAGGGTGTATATTTCATCAATCGTCCGGGTTCGGTACAGTCCACTATTTATATTGCTTCGGTAGCACCTGCACGCAAAGACCCCGATTGGGAAATCGAATCATTGGCATCGGCAATTATGGGCGGCGGCTTTGGTTCACGCTTATTCCGCATTTTACGGGAAAAATACTCATACACGTACAGTCCCCGTGCCAGCCTATCGGGTAATAAATATACAAATAAATTTGCCTGCTATGCTAATGTAAGAAATTCTGTAACGGATTCTTCAATAGTTATTATGCGGGACTTACTGGAAAAATTAAAGAACGAGCCATCACCGAAAGATGAAATCGGCAGAGTGAAGCAACACAGGGTAGGACAATATTTAATGTCCTTTGAGAATCCCGGCTTCCTTGCAAGAATTATCCAGAATGCCGATTTCAACGAAATCCCTATGCACCGCGTAAAATCTTGGCATACACGGAATATGAATATTTCTCCCTATGAAGTTCTGAAAATTGCTAAGAAATATATGGACCCCTCAAAAGCATTTATTGTTGTTGTCGGGGCGCCCGAAGTCCGAAAAAAATTAGAACAATTCGGAACAATATTCGATTATAATCTTGATATGGAGCCTATATCCGGTGAAGAAGCAAAGATGGAAAGCGTTTCGCTTGATGCAGAAGATTTAATTGAGGAATATACCGATGCAATAGGTGGCAAAGATGCACTTAACGATATTAAAACAATGACTATTACGGCGAAAGTACTATTGAAAGCACAAGGACAGGAAATACCGGGCAAAATGACTCAGATTTTCAAAGCACCAAACATGATGATGTCTAATCTTGATATGAGCGTATTTAAACAGAAAGAATGGTGCAATGGCAAAGATGCTTGGTCGCAAAGCAATCAAGGTACTACAAAACTCGAAGGCGACAAATTAGAAGATAAAAAATTCGATGCATTGATTTTTAATGATACCAAATTGCTCGAAAACGGCTACAAGTGCGAAGTTCTCGGTAAGCAAAACGGGCTAATCGTTATGAAAGTGAAAAATCCACGCTCGAATAATGTTAAAACATATTACTTTGACGAGGACAGCTATCTGCTGACAAAAATCGAAATGCACGAGAAAACGCCTCGCGGTAAAATGTTTATCACTATGTCTTACTCGGATTATAAGGAAATCAATAATATCAAAGTACCGACGAAAATCACTACAACAAACTCTATGTTTACGATGACTATGGATAACAAATATAAATTCAACGAAGAAGTGGACGACAGCAAGTTCCAACCTTCCAAATAGTTGATTTTTTAGAATGTAATAGAGGTTGCGGCAAATTGTCGCAACCTCTTTTTTTGTTATACTGCTTTTATTTTATCTCGCATTAAACCACTTAGAATATTCAGAAATCAATGTG
>CAZOOR010000090.1:0-7344 GCA_964581505.1 uncultured Hyphomicrobiales bacterium | reverse complement strand
TCTCTCCTCAATGGGTGTGTCAGACGTTTCAAACTGCATCCTGAAGGATGCGGTTTGAAATAGACGACACAGTTTGAAATGCAGAACAGCCGAACACCCCGTCAGACTGCGTCTGCCACCCCTCTGCGAGAGGGGAATTAAAGACAAAACAGCCGACCCGCACCCCAGTTTACGCCTATAAGCCAAGGAGGAAATAGAAAAAGCCCGCTCAATCCGGCGGGCTTTTTCTATTTATCAGTGAATTTTATTCATTCTCAAATCTGTCAATGTTTTTCTTTCGGAAAATAAATGAGATTGGTACTCCCTGCAAATCGTACATCTTGCGAAGTGAATTCTCGACAAAACGTTTATATGATTCCGGAATATAGTTCGGGTGATTGCAGAAAAAAGCAAAAACCGGCGGTTCTGTTTTCACCTGTGTAATATAATTAATCCGCAAATCGCGACCCTGAACAGCAGGCGGCGGTGTCTTTGCTAATACCGCCAGTAATTCACGATTTAATTTTCCTGTTGATATACGCTTCTGTCTGCGTTCATTAATTCTTTTAGCTAAATCAGGAATACGTGTAATCCTCTGCTTAGTCAATGCGGAAGTATATACAACGGGAATATAACTATAAGTTTTCATCATTTCGCGAATGGAATTTGTGAATTCTGCCGCTGTATTAGTATCCTTTTCGATTAAATCCCATTTATTGACAACAATAATTATTCCTTTGCGTTTTTCTGCCACTTTGTTAATAATTTTCTTGTCTTGGTCTTCGAGACCGAGAGTAGCATCAAGTACAACAACTGCAACATCGCACCTGTCAATGGCGCGAGCAGTCCGCAATGTACTGTAAAACTCCACATTCTCTTTAATATTGCTACGCCTTCTCAATCCGGCAGTGTCAATCAAAACCATTTCCTCATTGTAGTATTTGAATGTGCTGTCTATAGAATCGCGAGTAGTCCCGGCAATATCCGTAACAATCATTCTGTCTTTGCCCAGCAGTGCGTTACAAATACTTGATTTACCTACATTCGGACGCCCGACAACGGCGATTTTCAACCGTCCGTCATCATCATCACCATCACTATCGTCTAAATATGAAGTAACACTATCAAGAAAGTCGCCTGTACTACGACCGCCCAGTGCAGAAATAGCAAAGGGTTCGCCGAGACTTAATTCATAAAATTCATAGGAATTCAAATCAAGATGTGCGTTGTCGCATTTATTAACAACGAGTACGATAGGCTTATCTGAATTTCGCAAAATAGTTGCAATATCCCTATCAAAAGGAGTAACACCTTCGCGACCGTCCACAAGAAATATAACAACATCTGCTTCTTCAATGGCAATTGTTGCCTGCTCTCGTACTGCTTTTTCGATTTTATCCTCAGTACCGGGAATAAAACCGCCCGTATCAACAAGAAAGAAATTTTTACCGTTCCAATCCGCATCTCCGTAAATTCTGTCGCGGGTTACACCGGGAGTATCTTCAACAATCGCCTCTTTCTGCTGAATAATTCTGTTGAAAAGCGTTGATTTGCCCACATTGGGACGTCCGACTATTGCAACCAGATTCATTATTATACATTTCCTTTTAAATAACTCATTGTAAATAATGATTTCAGTTTAATATCGGCTTCGGCGAGTTTTTCCGTGCCTCCGCTTTCGCGGTTAATCACGCATAGAGCATTTTCAATAACTGCTCCTGCCTTGCGTAAATCTTCTGTGCTGAATATCACTTGTCCGCCGCTTGTAACGACATCTTCAATTATTACCACTTTTTTATCTTTAACATCAACGCCTTCGGCAAACTTACAGGTACCGTATTCTTTGGCTTTCTTTCTAACGAAAACAACAGGCTTACCTGTCTCCAACGAAAGTGCAGTCGCAATAGGAATGCCGCCGACCTCTAATCCTGCCAATACATCGAAATCATCAGGCAGTAATGCTGTCATCTGTTTAGCAATTTCCGACAATAACTCAGGACGGCTCTCGAACTGATACTTATCAAAATATTCATTGCTTATTATTCCTGAGCGTAATGTAAATTCGCCTGTGATATATGACGAATCATAAATATTCTTTCCTAATTCTTCTTTTGTCATTTTCTACTTTCTAAGGTAATTCCGAATATAAATAAATTGCAACTGCAATTGTTGCAATACAATCGTTCAAATCTTTCGCATCTACTTTGTCAGGTGTATCGGAAGGTGAATGATGATACCAAAAATATTTGCCGGCATCATCGGTTCCAAGTCCCATTCCGTTTACACCGTTGTCTCTCATCATTGGTCCAATATCAACACCACCGCCGCCTTTGCGTACTTCAATATTACCAATACGTTTTAGTAAAGGTTCAAATTGCTTAACTTCCTGCATAAGAGAATCCAGACCGCTATATCCTATTCGTTCAGGTGGGAACACGCCCGAATCAAATTCAAAAACAAGACTGTGCAGTTCGTCTTTATGTTCCTTAGCATACGCTTTTCCGCCACGGGCGCCGTTTTCCTCATTTGTCCATAATACAACTCGTAATGTTCGCTTGGGCTTAATATCCAAATCCATTAACAGTTTGAGCGCTTGCCAAGTAGAAATAGCACCGCCGCCATCATCTTGCGCCCCCGAACCAATATCCCATGAATCAATATGTCCACCCACGGCAATTATTTCATCAGGTTTTTCGCTACCGGGCAATTCCCCCATCACATTATACGAAACTGCATCAGGTAAAGTGTTGTCCTCAAGAATAAGTTTAACAACCGGCTTCTGCCCCCTATTAAACATTCTATGAAGCATCATAGCATCTTCCATCGAAATTGCGGCATGAGGTATTTTCCTAATGCCATCGGGATATTGTCCCATCATACCTGTATGCGGCATCGCAAAACCAATGGGACTGACCGAGCGAATCAGACTTGCCACAGCGCCGGCTTTTGCCGCCTTGAAAGCACCGGAAAATCTGTACTGAACGGTTTTCCCATAGCCGGTAAACGGCACATCGAATAGCACGATTTTACCTTTTGCCTCATCTTGCCTCTTTTCCAATTCCTCGAAACTATTTACGACAAGCAATGGTGCGGTAATACCACCTGCGGGTGTTCCCACAGTTCCACCAATTCCCGTAACGGAAAGTTTTTGCAGACGTGGTTTAGTAAGTTCGCAGGACTCATTACCACGAACCCAATGCGGCACCATAACTTTTTCACGATGAACATTGATGAAACCGTCTTGCTTCATCTCATTGATTACCCAATCAATTGTATGTTCAAGATTTTTCGAGCCGCTTAGCCGGGGTCCGAATGTATCGCACATATACGCTAATCGCTCCCATGCGGATGAATCGCGTCCGGCTTGTTGTATGATTCTATCAACTGTTTTACCGTATTTTTCGACATATTTATTTTGGGCGAAAAGATTAGTATTACTAGATAGAACAAGCAATACTAATACTAGAACCGAATATCTTTTCATAATAATCTATTTAGCAATAATTACAAATTGTGTTCTTCTGTTTTTACTTCTTCCTTCTTCCGTATCATTCGGGGCAATTGGCATTGACATACCAAAGCCACGTGAACGCAAACGATTTGACTCCACACCACGCTTGAGCAATTCGTCCATAACTGCTTTTGCTCTTGCTTTTGAGAGTTCCAGATTGTATTCCTCGGTACCAACATTATCCGTATGCCCCTGTATTTCTAACTTCAATCGAGGCAGGCTCATCATTTGGTCAACAATCTCGTCAAGTATGTAATAGGATTCGGGTTTTACAACCACCGAATCAAAATCAAACAAAATAGGTCGTGAAAACGAATCGCCGAGGTCTTTCCACATATCGGACGTATCGTAGAAACCATCGGCAAATAGAGTATCGTTCATACCTTCTACATACATTGATGCTTTTACTTTGTGATAGCCCCAGTATTTCGGCGGATGATATGTAATCAAATAGTAATATCGTAAACTCATATAAATATCGCGGAAAATACTGATTAGTTCCTCTTTGGAGCGTGCCTTATAAAATTTACCGCCTGTATAATCAGCAAGGAACTTAAGATTTTCATCTTTGGAATATCCGAATGCAACAGTGAAAATATGTACTTTTTTCTTTTTAGCACTATCTACAAGGGCGCCAAGTTTCGCTTTGGAATAATTATCGTCCCCATCGGAAAAGATAACCATAACACGCGGTACATCTACCGGAGTATCATTGAACATTTCAATACAATCCCTGACGGCATTATTGACAGCAGAAAAATATCCGAAATTTTTCTTCCGATTAGCTCTATATAAATTTAGTATTACCCCTGTATCGGAAGACATAGGCACTTTGACATCTAAGGTCTTGTTGAATGAAGTCAGAGCGATATTATCGTAAGCCATTTTTAATGAAACAAAAATCTCCGTACCCTCGAAAATGGCATTCATCACTGCGGACATAGAACCGCTGTAATCTACACTCAAAACAATATTATAGGGGATAGAATCATTTGCTCCGTATTCGCGAACTCTAAATCGAGCAATCGGTGCATAACGGATATTGTAATGCTTGCCCAACCATTCACGTACAGAATGAAAATATTTAGCTCCGGGTGGACGAGTATAGGGATAAGCCATATTTGTAACAAAATGACCGAGTGAATCGTAAACACGCGAAAAGATTCTAATTGTATCGGGATAATCATCAATTTCTATACGGAAAAAATCGAACAGCAATTTATTCTTATCCACCGAATCAATAGGCATAGTCGAAGTAATATAAATCCTTTTTGCAACACTATCCTCTTCTTCGCCCCAAGCCTCTTCCATTAGTGCGAAATCAGTTTTATGCTCATAATGCTTACAGCCGGCGGCAAATGCCGCAATAAATAGAGCTAATGATAAAAAAATAATTTTCTTCATTGTCTTCCATTATAATATTTGTAAAACCGGTTGTTCAGCATTCATAGGCATAATTTGTTTTTTGGCTGATTAATAAAAAGTAAATTTATGAAAAATCTATGTAATTGCGAAAAAGCTTTTTTACATAATGCATGTTTCGTATCTATCTAAAAATTCCCGAACTGCCGGTTTTGTTGTTTCTTTAAGTTCAGTCGGCGTTCCTTTGAATTCCACTCGTCCGTCATTTAGCATTATTACATTATCCGCAACTTCATAAACAGAAAACAGGTCATGAGTAATCACAATTGATGTAACACTGAATTTATCAGCAAGCTCGGCAATCAATCTATCAATTTGTATTGATGTAACAGGGTCAAGCCCGGTTGTAGGTTCATCGTAGAATATATAGCGAGGCGAACCAACTAATGCCCGTGCCACGCCAACACGTTTCTTCATACCACCGGACAAATCCGCAGGTTTTTTATTCTTCAATATTTTCCATTCTTTTTTGAAATGCTCTGTTTCCCGCTCATCAAGAGCCGGTAACAAACCAACTGCCGCCAGAACTTTCATAGCCTCATCTTCGAGCATTTTCATATCTTTTACTCCATGCTCCCACTGACGAAGAATGACATTTTCAAAAACAGTATATGAATCGAACAGAGCAGAACCCTGAAAAACAAAACCCATATTAGTCCTAAGTTCATAGATGTCCTTTTGCCCCAGTTCACTGATTATCTTTCCGTCCATCTTCACATAACCATCATCGGGTGTTAATAGTCCAACAATATTTTTCAGCAGAACGCTTTTACCGCAGCCGGATTTGCCGATGATGCACATAGTATCACCCTCATTGATTTCAAAATCAACGCCTGCAAGAACCGTTTTCTCACCGAAGGACTTATGTAAATTCCTAACCTCAATCATTGCTGTTTTCCAAAAAAGAATTATCCGATTTATTAGATTAATTTATTGAGACGTAAAACAGAGCAAAATCATTGAAATTATTAACTTTCAGATAATTTTATTCTCAAAGAATTTTTCGGATAAAATACGGATAAGATTTGGATATATTCCAAATGAATTGTATATTTGCATTCGGATATAATATAGATAATTTTTAGATAATATATGGATAAATATTTAAATAAATTAAATTTTGATTTCAAGACCAATCAATCAATTGTTAAGATGATTGCCGCTATTGATTCTTATAGAGGTAAATGGAATTTAATTGAACGACAAAGGAATCTATTTCTGAAAGAGTTACGAAAAATTGCGACTATAGAAAGTATAGGCTCATCAACGAGAATTGAAGGAGTAACTTTAAATGACAATGAAATTGAAGAATTACTTACTAATATCAAAATCAAAGAATTGAAAACACGTGACGAGCAAGAGGTAATCGGTTATTACGACACATTGGAAATGATTTATGAAAATTACGATAATATTCGTATAACCGAGAATTATATCAAACAATTACACAATAATTTATTAAAACACAGCGATAAGGATATGCGACACAGGGGGCAATATAAATCACTATCCAATAAAGTAGTGGCTAATTATCCCGGCGGAATACAAAAAGTTATATTTAATACTACAGATGTTCATCTTGTTGAAAGCGAAATGAACTACTTGATTCAATGGACAAATAAAAATTTGGGCAATCAAGAAATCCACCCCTTAATTGTCATTGCTCATTTTATTTATGAATTCTTATCAATTCATCCGTTTCAGGACGGAAACGGCAGATTGTCAAGACTTTTAACAACGTTATTGCTTTTGCAAAATGATTACTTATTCATTCAATATATCTCATTTGAAAATTTGATTGAAAAATCTAAAAAAGAGTATTATCAAGTTCTAATGGATGGGCAAAAAAATAGAAATAAAAATAATGAAAATATTTCAAAATGGACAATGTTCTTTCTTGATAAACTGAACGAATTAACACAGAAACTTGATGCAAAATACGATGTATTCAAAACAAATGGCGGATATTTGAACGAAAGACAGAAAGAAATAAAAGAATATTTAATAGAACATCAACCCTTAAAAGTATCGGATATTGCAAATAGATTTAATGAAATTAATATTCATACAATTAAAAAAGACTTGCAATATATGAAACGAGAAAAAATAATAATATCAATAGGAAAAGGCAAAGGGACAATTTATTATATTAATAATAACGAATAAACACCACACCACATAAAGTGGTAGTGTAAGGTAGTGTAAATTAAACTCTGTCTGATCAGTATTTTGCCATTAAAATTCATAATACTGTTTTTTTCTTTATGTAATTAAATCAATTTTAACTCTATCACCAAATCTGATAGATAATTGTTGAATTGTTAAAGCCCAATTTTGTAATGGTACTGTCCATTTTTTCCTGATTTGACAATATGCCAAATAAATATTCTTCAATTGGCACCTCGCTATACTTTCCCGCCCGATGACGGAGG
>CAZOOR010000089.1:0-7680 GCA_964581505.1 uncultured Hyphomicrobiales bacterium | reverse complement strand
GTTGGATAATAATATACGACCTTACTAATAATTCTATTTATAATAGATTCCTTGAAAGGGATTCGAGTGATATTAGCCAGATGATACAACTTATTGCATTTTCTAGAAACGATTCATTTTTAGTTACAACTGGTGGAATGTTACGTGCTTCAAGAACAAAAACTTGGAATTTCCATACAGGTGAACATATATATACATATGATTTTCCATATACCGCAGGACGTTCATTAGACGTATCACCGGATAATACAATGATAATATCACCAAATGGTTTGAGAACCACCCTGCTTCGCGCCCGATGGACACCATCGACAGCAGTCGAAAACAGTGAAGATGATAAAGCATTATATTTGTATCCTAATCCTGCGACGGGTGAGGTTAATGTGCCGATAGGTAACCGTACCCTGAAGGGTACGGTTAGGGTTTATGATGTGCTTGGTAATGTTGTTTTATCCTCCCCCGCCAACTACGTTGGCACCCCCTCCGAAGGGGGACATATTCGGCTTGATGTGTCGGGCTTGGCGGCGGGCATGTATTTTGTGCGTGTGGGTGGCAAGATGTATAAGTTTGTGAAAATGTAAGTAAAATAGCCAACCTCTCTGTCGCTTTGCGACATCTCTCCTTAGCAAGGAGAGAAAAAACAGTTGTATGATGGTCTTTTGATTTTCAGTTTCCATCTGCAAGAGGGTTGGACTTGTGAAGCTTTGACGGAGAGGTGAGTTTTCAAACAGCCGCTCCTCACCCCAGCCATCTCCCAAAAGGCGAGGGAGAAACAGCCAAATAAAAAACCGCACCCTGAAGGATGCGGTTTATTTATACTAGAATTTATCTGAATATTAGCCTTTTGCGGGAATATTCTTTACGATTTCCAATAGCAGATTCCAACATTTTACAACAGTGGATATTTGCATTTTCTCGTCCGGTGAATGTACGTCTTTCAGGTTAGGACCAAATGAAAGCATATCAATTCCAGGATATTTCTCGCCAATCAAACCGCATTCGAGACCTGCGTGAATAGCTTCGATAACAGGCTCTTTGCCGTACATTTCGATAAAGATATTCTTTGCAATGTTCAGAATAGGCGAATTGATATTCGGCTGCCATGCAGGATAGCCGTCTCCATGCTCGACCTTTGCACCACCAAGCTCGAATGCACAACGCACCATATTTGCCATATCTATTTTCTCGGACTCAACCGAACTTCTCTGACTGGTCAATACAAATACTTCGTCATCTTTTGTTTCGATAGTTGCGAGATTAGTTGAAGTTTGAACAAGTCCGTCAATATCGGGGCTGTATCTGAGCGGACCGTGGAATGAAGCATATAAGGAAGTAGTCAGTTGCTTCTGCATATCTTTTGTCATTACACGCGAAGGCATATCGGTTGGCGTTGCTTCCAGATTGATTGAAGGCTCTTTCGTTCCCCATTCCTGTTTGTATGTATCGTTGCATTCCTTGATGTTTTCGAGGAATTTGCTCTCGTCATCTTTTGCAACCGTAACAACAGCAAATGCTTCACGAGGAATTGCATTATGGGCGCTACCGGCTGTAAATGATGAAATACGGAAATCATATTTATCAATATAATTCCAAAGAATGCGATTGAGCAATTTGATTGCATTTGCTCTGCCGTCATGAATTTCGATACCCGAATGTCCGCCCTGCAAACCTGTTAAGTTAATTGCATAAGCCGTATGATTAGCCGGAATAGCATCCATTTCGTATTTGTATGAAGCGGAAGTATTCATACCGCCGGCACAGCCGATTGTAAATGCACCGTCTTCTTCGGAATCAAGATTAATCAGAATGTCGGCTTTTATTAAGTCCGTACCCAACTGCATGGCACCAGTCAAGCCTGTTTCTTCGTCCAATGTACAGAGCAATTCCAAGTAAGGGTGAGGAATATCAGTTGATTTCAAAAGAGCCAAACCCATAGCAAGTCCGATACCGTTATCGGCGCCAAGCGTAGTACCTTTTGCTTTTACCCAGTCACCGTCAATATAGACTTGTAGGGGGTCATTATCGAAATCAAATTCGACATCTGAATTTTTTTCGCAGACCATATCGAGATGACCCTGAATAACAATTCCTTTTTTATCTTCCATGCCCGATGTCGCGGGTTTGCGAATAATCAAATTACCGAGTTCGTCTTTCTGCCATTCCAGATTATTCTCTTCGGCAAACTTCACCATCCAAGCGGCGATTTTTTCTTCTCTTTTAGAGGGGCGAGGTACTTTCGTGATTTCTTCAAACAATTCCCAAACCAATTTAGGTTCAAGATTTCCAAGGACATTTCCCATGTCATTTCCTTTCTAATTCGTTAAATGATATAAAACCGGATTTATATAATTGCGTTAAAAATATTGTCAGTCGTTTATTAATCGGTTGAATTTCTTCACCAAACTGCTTTATTAATTTTTCGGCAATTTCGAGGACGGTAGATTTGCCGTCAATCTTCAACCAAGTAGCAGTACCGAACTTGTCTAAATCTGCTTTTAGAAACTTGTACTTCAATTTCGGTTGTACGTATTTAGCTAAAATTCCATTAGCATATTTAGGAACAAGAATATTAACGGATTCACCGTCATCGGTAAATTCGTGTTCAAATTTGCGATATGGAGTCAGTTCCATATAGTTAATATCGCTATTTTTTGATTGCTTCTGTTTAAATAAGCCCATTAATATCCGAAATTTATTGTATTGTTAAAAATAGGCAAACGCAAATTACTTTAAAAGATTTTATTTACAATGAAAAAATCTCATTTTATTAGCTATCATTTTGCTTTATCGTCCGAAATATTCTTTAAGTATATATGCTACATTAACACCGGCAACATAAAGAACAATAAAATCATTGTTTGTATATTGATGTATAAATTTAGTAGAAATAAATCTGACAATATTTTTTGTGATAGAATATCCAAATCCACCCAAATAAGCTCCAGCTGCCAAAGAGGCTCCCTCTTCCGTTAAGTTTGAAATAAAATTGCTAATAAATTTATCCTCCTGCACCATTCTTGCAATTCTTTCAAATCCCTCTTTGGAGTTAAATATAGGATATTTGTTAAGATTCATAGGAATAGTATCGGTAAGTTGGAACGATTTAATATGCTTTCCGTGTCCGAAAAAAGCCGGTGTACGAAGTTCAAAATCCACAAAATATATTATTGTGTCGTTATTTTCTTCATAAGCAGCTTCATCAATCCAAAGTGAATAATCTTCTCTAAACTCAACAACTTTAGCCCACAGACTTTTATCTAAGGCAAGTTTAACACCTTCTTTAAAAATTACCATAGCGATTTTGTCAGATACTTTTGTTTTAATATCAAACTTGATTTGCCGGCGGGAAGTTGCCTCGAATGTTGTAATCAAAAGCAAAACAATAATAAGGGTTTTCATAACAAGTTTTATAGTAATAAAAAAAACTATATATCTTCAACAATTTTTATCTCTATCACTATCTTTTGATTATTTCGTAAAATAGTTGAATTGGGGTGATTTGAAGTTTCAAGGTCTTCTGTAAACATAGTACCTTCACCGCAAAACAGCCAGTTGAGATTGATTTTATAAATATCTTTTAATTTATACAGAATTTCACTGCCTATATTATCTTTTTTTCCATTTTCCACATCGGAGAGATAAGACTGTGATATGCCAAGCCTTTGGGCAAACTCACCTTGTCTTATTTTTAGTTGCCTGCGTAATTCTAATATTCTAGTATTTAAATATTTATCCATAATATAAAATTACTATAAAAAAAGTTAATATTCAAAAAATTGAATAAATAAATTCTCTTTAAATCATTATTGAATGTAACAATATTTTCTTTCTTTCATTTTTCAAAATGTGAGTAATCAAATAATATAAATTGTTTTCACAAATTGAATGCTAATGAACCAATTTATATAAAAAATTTATTTCGTTATTAATAACAGCAAATTTATGATAACTTAAAAAAAATCATTAATTTTGCTATTCTATATCAAATTATTTTGGAAATTATATGAGAGCAATAATTCCGGTTGCCGGAGTCGGGTCTAGATTGAGACCACATACATATTCATTGCCGAAAGTTCTGCTGAATGTAGGCGGTAAACCTATACTCGGTCACCTCTTGGATAGACTAATTGAGCAGGGTATAAACAAGGCAACTATTATTACCGGATATATGGGTAAACTCGTACAGAAATATGTTCGAGAAAACTATGATATAGATGTTGATTTTGTATCGCAAAGGGAATCTTTGGGCTTGGGGCATGCCATTTGGACGGCAAGAGAAACATTTGGCGACGACCCGCTACTTATTGCTTTGGGCGATACTATTTTCGATGCCGATTTGAATTTTGTGTTTAATTCCAAATGTGCTACTATCTGCGTTAAGGAAGTAGAAGACCCGAGACGTTTCGGTGTTGTGAAAATCAATGCTCGCGGGCAAGTTAAGAAATTTATTGAAAAACCGGAAAAACCCGTCTCGAATCTGGCAATTGTAGGTATTTATTATTTCCCCGACCCGCACTCATTGACTGCGGCACTCGAAGAGATAGTCGAAAAAAATATCAAGACCAAGAACGAATATCAATTGACTGATGCCTTGCAATTAATGCTGGATAATGGAGAAAAATTTAAAACAACTACTATTGACGGTTGGTATGACTGCGGCAAGCCCGAAACTATGCTTGCTACAAATAAATATTTACTGAAAAAAAATAACCGTGAAACGGCAAAATATAAAGGCGCCGTTATTATTCCTCCCGTTTTTATCGGGAATAATGTTGTAATTAAGCGTTCGGTTATCGGTCCCAACGTAACGGTTGCAGACGGGGCTTATGTTCAGGACAGCGTAGTTAAGGATTCGATTATAAGTGATGGAGCCATAGTAGAGAAATCTCTTTTGAGCAAATCTATTATCGGTAATAATGCAATTGTTCGGGGTAATTTCGTTACTCTGAATGTAGGCAATTCAAGTGAAATTTATTATAAATGATAATTATTAAAGAGGATTAATAAATGAGTGATACATATTTATTCACATCAGAATCGGTTTCGGAAGGTCATCCCGATAAGATATGCGACCAAGTGTCCGATGCCGTTCTGGACGCAATGCTGAAAGATGACCCGAACAGTCGCGTGGCTTGCGAATGCTTTGCAACGACAGGAATGATTGTTGTAGGTGGCGAAATTACTACTGATACTTATGTAAATTTACAGGATTTGGTAAGAGGTGTAATCGACGATATTGGCTATAACGAAGACGGCTTGCGTTTTGATGCCGCTTCTGTGGCTGTGATTAACGTAATCAATCATCAGTCGCCCGATATCAGTATGGGTGTGGACGGCGGCGGTGCCGGCGACCAAGGTATGATGTTCGGCTATGCGTGCAGCGAAACGGAAGAACTTATGCCCGCTCCAATTATGTACGCACACAAAATAGTCGAAAGACTTGCTGATATAAGAAAAAAACAACCCGATTTGATGAGCTACTTAAGACCGGATTCCAAATCTCAGGTTACTCTTAAATACTCGGATAGTGGTGAAATTATCGGTATTGATACTATTGTTGTTTCGACCCAACACGGTCCCGAGATGAATGACAATCAAGACAAAATTAAAACAGACATTATCGAACACGTAATCAAACCGGTCATACCTGCCACCTTATTTACAGATGACATTAAATATCACGTCAATCCTACGGGGAAATTCGAGCGTGGCGGTCCCTATGGAGACACAGGGCTTACCGGACGCAAAATTATTGTTGATACTTATGGCGGCAAAGCCCCGCATGGTGGCGGTGCTTTCTCAGGTAAAGACCCGACAAAGGTTGACCGTTCTGCCGCTTATGCCGCAAGGCACATAGCCAAAAACATCGTTGCCGCAGGACTTGCAAAGGAATGTACATTGCAATTGTCCTATGCTATTGGTGTGGAGCAACCGGTCTCAATCAATATAGATACACACGGAACATCGGAAATCAGCGATGCAGTATTCGAGAAATACATTCACGACAATATTGATTTGACCCCCCACGGCATTATAGAAAGATTGGATTTGCGGAGACCAATTTACCGTCAAACTGCGGCTTACGGGCATTTCGGCAAATCGCATCTGCCTTGGGAGCAACTTAATTTGGTTGATTTATTTAAGAAACTATCATAATTATTTAATTTTTTATAAGGAAAAAAATGTCAAATATTCCCAAAAAAAATATGGAAGGCAGTTTCTCCGAAGTTCCGGGGAAATATTGCGTTCGTGATATTGCTATGGCGGACGAAGGTCGCAAATTGATTGAATGGGCTGAATCACGTATGCCTGTTCTTATGGAATTGCGAAAAATGTACAGCAAGACAAAGCCCTTCAAGGGCTATAAAATTGCAGGTTGTCTGCACGTTACAAAAGAGACCGCTGTATTAATCAGAACGTTTATCGAAGCAGGCGCAGAGCTTTCTTGGTCGGGGTGCAATCCTCTATCCACTAATGATGCTGTCGCCGCCGCTCTTGCGGACGAAGGCGTCTCAATCTATGCTTGGTATGATAATGGTCCCGACTTCTATTGGTGTATTGAAAGAACAATAGATATTGAACCTCAACTTACCCTTGATGACGGTTGCGATTTGATTGATACGGTTCACGAGAAACATCAAGATATGGCAAAGAATTACGTTATCGGCGGTACGGAAGAGACCACAACAGGCGTACACAGACTTAGAGCCAGAGCCGCCGCAGGCGAACTCTACTATCCCGTCTATGCCGTCAATGATGCAGAAACAAAATGGGATTTCGATAATGTTTACGGAACGGGTCAGTCCACACTTGACGGTATTCTCCGTGCAACTTCCGTTCTTTTCGCAGGTAAGAATTTCGTAGTAGCCGGTCATGGGCATTGTGGTTCCGGGGTTGCGAAACGTGCGCAAGGTATGGGTTCCAACACAATCGTTACGGAAGTCAAAGCCACAGCCGCATTGAAAGCCACACTTAACGGACACGAAGTAATGACGATGGAAGAAGCGGCAAAAGTCGGCGACATCTTTGTTACGGCTACCGGCGTTAAGGACATCATACGCAAAGAGCATTTTGAAGCAATGCGTGATGGTGCCATTATTTGTAACACAGGTCATTACGATGCTGAAATTAATATTACGGAATTAGAAGAAGTTTCCAAATCGAAACGCACAATCCGTCCGAATTGCGAAGAATATACATTGAAGAACGGTAACAGGGTATATCTTTTGGCGCAAGGTAGGTTGATTAATCTTGCCGCCGCCGAAGGTCATCCTTCCGAAGTTATGGATATGTCTTTCGCCAATCAGTTTATGTCTCATCTCAGATTGGTCGAAGCCAAAAAAGCAGACAAGGCAATTCCTATCGAAGTTATGGATTTACCTGTCGAGCAAGACGAATTTATTGCCGAGACAAAATTGAAGATGATGAATATGGCAATTGACAAATTGACAGCAGAGCAAATAGCATATATTAACGATTATAATGCAGGAACATAATTCCAGTATTTTTTATGATAAAAGGGTTGCCCGAAAAGGCAACCCTTTATTTTTACATCTTGTCACCGTGAACTCACCACCCAGCCGCTGCCTTTGGCGGTCTTCGTCTTTGGCTCAGAATGACGAACATTTTTTCTCTCCTTGCTAAGGAGAGATGTCGCAAAGCGACAGAGAGGTTGGCTAT
>CAZOOR010000088.1:0-7904 GCA_964581505.1 uncultured Hyphomicrobiales bacterium | reverse complement strand
TTTTGATTGTTTTACAAAGTTAATACTTTTTGGACAGAGTTCAGTTTACAGTCTCAAATTCAACAATTATCTATCAGATTTGGTGATAGAGTTAAAATTGAATTAATTACATAAATAAAAAACAGTATTATGAATTTTAATGGCAAAATACTGATCAGACAGAGTTTAATTTACACTACCTTTTTTAATTAAATTATTACTTGTAGGTTATCTACAAAAAATCATCTTTCCGGTAACAGGCTCGAAATAAGTAATCGATTTAACGAATATGATAAATGTATATAATCCCGATGGCTGTATTGCACCTCTTTCATCTCGTCCGTCCCATCTAAAAACATTATTGCCGACAGTTGCACTTTGTCTCAATTCCCTTACTAATTGTCCGAGTTGATTATAAACCTTAAAATATACATTACCGCTACTATTCGGCGCTTTCACATCAAACTTAATTAGGACATTTTCCCTGAATGGGTTAGGTTGCACGGACAAATCATCTATTGTACCGTTAAGTGCAACAAATACCTTACGGGTCAAAGTATCGCTATTGCCAACGGCATCAAATACAATAATACGATAATAATTCTCACCGTATTCCAGGGGAATAGACTTAAAAGCAAGTTTCGCCTTCAGTGGTACATTCCTCTTGTAAGAAGTAAAAACCGTATCATAATCACCCGGGAAAGGGCGATTAATACCAATACCTATGTGTTTAACATCACTAATTATTAAAGGTGAATTATCATATAGTTCTACTTCTATATACGGAACTTTTGCAACATAATCGCCATCATTAACAATACGCCCGTCAAGTTTTAAAACAATATTCGGCTTTTCCGTATCTTCTTTCAAAAATTGGCTAAATGTCGCAGAATTATTGAAATCATATAATTCATAAGGCAATTTACGAGGATTCAAATAAGTATTGATACTATTACTTAAATCATAATTATCGGTAATTTCCTTTACAATCACATTTTGTTCGGAATTAGCAGGAATCTCCTTGACATCAAGGGAAAGTTTGAATATTGATTTCGATTCCGACTCTACATTAACTTGCAACTTAGTTTCAGGTGATGCCGCTCGCAGTGAGATGTTCTTTATCAGAAGATTCAATTTTAGAGCCTCTCCCCTAAGAATAGTATCCTGTTCCACAGAGGAATTGTCCGAGGAAATAAGCAACTCCGGTGCCGGTACGAAATCTACCGTCAGGGATTTTATTAATGGATTTGCTTGCTCCGCATTCCGTTGTAAATATAAGTACAATTTGATATTCGGGTATTTGTCAGAATTAATTTTCGATAAAGTGATGCTATTCAAGCCATTTATTAAAGCAACATTACGAAGTGTATCATAAGTACTTTTTTCGACATTATAGCCTAAAACTTTAAGAGCAATATTTGACTGCTTATCTGTTCCAACATCTACTTTAATGAAATTCCATTTCTTTGCAGGTCCGATAGGTTTAGTCAGATATGTCCCTTGTTTATAATATTTAATTATATTACCATCAATTTTAGCAGTATCACCGCTTGGATTGACTGTTTCACGTGTTAATTCTGGTTGCATATTTTTCCTTGCAAGCATACAGTAGGAACGCAAGTCTTTCTGTATAGTATCCGCAACATTTGAGCCGTAATAATTTTTCAAATAATACTTCAAAGAATCAAGCGAACCAATACTAAGCGGATTGGTATAGGACAATCCTTTGAAAGCACGTATTGATTCGCCGCTGGTTGTCAGCAACAAATAATCTCCGTCATTGATTGTATCTTTAATAAATCTTACAAACTTTTCAGCATCTTCGGGTGAACCGTAGGTATTGTAATTCCTTACAGCATATTGCTCCATATTTTCGGCTGAAACAGCGAGCAATTTAAACCCAAGAATATCAGGCGGAACTGTAATATATATTATTCCGTTATATCGAATTTCTGCGTCTCTATTTGGGCTTTTTACAGAACCGAAAACACTGTGAATACGGAAAGGTATTTCGCCATTCCTCAATACGACTCTTGCCTTTGCATTTTGCTCATCAAGAGATAAATTACTTATAAGACCCGAATATTGGAACTGTGCCGCTCGATTAAGTACAAATGAAGCGTGTTCTTCAATATTCGCATTCATTGTATTGAATGGGATTAATGATATTGGACTAAAAGAATTATCATCAATTTTATTAGTAATAATCCCGAGCCAATAATTCCGATATTGTTCCAAAGTAACATCAGGTTTCCATTCAATATAATCCCGACTAATCAAGACCTCATTATCAGTAGATTGATACAATGGTGGAATTGTTGTATCCGCTGTTTCGTAGAGTTTGAATTTATATTTATATTTTCCCTTCTTTTCCAATGGATTAATTATTCTGAATTTCAAACCATTATACGAAACATTCCAATTGGGCAAGGGGTCTAACGGAAGCATAGCATTATTATATACATCACGCAAAAATTCAAATACATTATTTTTTGTATTAATATCACCTGTTATATTGTCTGGGTCAATAACAAATTTAAAATAATGCCTACCGGGCTGTGCTTTTAGGGGGATTTGAAAACGCAATAAAGGTGGATAGCAAAATCCAAAAAGCGTAGTTTTTAAAGTATCCGTTTTATCTTTGTAAGTGTGATACAGTCTAATGGGAACATCTGCATAATACCTATGCCCGAGATTATACAATCTGAGTGAAAACAGCATTGTATCATTAACAATGAATAGGTCAGTTTTTCTTGTATTATTAATTTTAATATCATTTTTAACAAAATAGAAATCCGGTTCTTTATGGAATTTCAATCTAAGCAATGGGTCTCCAAAATAGATAAAATGACTTGCTGTCAATTTTTCGATAATGGAATGTGTCATTCTTGATTTTGCATACCAAACTGCATCAAGATAAGTTTCGGCAGTATTTTTTTCAATATTTAAAGACTGCAACATCAGAGTACCGAATGTAATCGAAACAATCTCCCAAGAAACTCCGGCAGAGCCACCGGTACCAATAAATGCTTTATCCTTTTCTAATATATATTCTTCGATACGAGTGGTTAAATTCGGTTCGGCAAATGCAGTAGTATTGCAGGCTAATGTTGCTAAGTAACCGTATTTACCTTTATTGTTCAATTTGGACGCCTGCCAGCCGTCCAAATCAAAGACACTTGTCGCACCATGACCGGCAAAAAATACCCATTCTACTCCGTCATTAATACGTCTCTGTATTTCGCCGCCCTGCGACTGCGAGGTGTTGCCGGCATTATCTTTTGAAATCTGTGATGCTGTTGCACATAAATCGCTGTTTATTATATTGTCTTGAATAAAATTATTCTGTCCAAAGGCGGCAAATCTCTCAACCTCTTTTTTAGTCTGCCCACCGGTTAGAATAAGAAATTCCTTCATCCATGGATTATTATCAATTGAATCGTTTAGAACTAATTTATCCAAATAATTTAATCCATCTTCATCTTTATTAATCGGAAGTCGCGAAATCTGTATATCCGGTAAATAGTCATCATCATCTAATAAGGCATACCAATAATCCGAAGCAGGCCAACCATAAGTGGAGACATAATCTTCATTGACAGATGACTTCTGAATTTTTCTTGTATCCCAGCTTGCATCTCCCCAAAGTAATACATACTTCAATTTCGGTTCTTGCCAATTTGCCATTGCATATTTGAATAACTTTTTATAGGCATGAGGTGTTTTTCTGCCATAAGTAAATTCCTTATGTACATCATCAACATCTAAAACCATAATGCTAATATCAGGATTTGTTTTGTGCCTGTACTCTGCATATTTCCTTGCGGAATTGAGAAATTTTTTATGCGTGAGAACGAACATATCGGCTTGGTTATTACTACTTATAAGGTTAGTTTTATTAACCGGCTCAGCCTCAGCCTGCTCAATTGCGCCAAAATCATTAAATATTATATTTGACTCGTAGGCACTTGCTAAGCGTAAGCTCGCTTGGTAATTGTCCCCCGAAGATGATTTTTCAAAACCGTCAAGATGTGCACTTGTTCCTGCGCTATACTCCTCCGAAATTGATTGTTTTATAATACCGTATGCAACCCACTGCTGTCCCGCTTGATATTTTGCAATGTCATTGCTACCAAGTTGTTTGACAAAATCCGCATACTCCGACACAGGCTTTTCATTGGCATTCAGAGCCATTACAAAAAATGAATTGTTCGGAATTGATTTCAAATAATCAGCCGCTTCTTTATTGGCAGTTTCAAAATATTTACTTATAATTTTTTGGGGAAGACTTATGTATGCAATGTATAAACCTTTTTTTGTCCCGTAAAATACTTTTTTATTATTCAAATGTAAAGAAACTAAGGACATTGCATTACTTGCACTGACAGAAACAAAATAGCCGCTTTCGCTTTCTACTTTTTGTAAAAAACCTTTTATGGTATCAATTGCATAAATATCGTGCTTTGAAAAACCGGGAACAGATAACAGCGAGTTTTTATCTAATTTATTAATATAAAATTCTGCCACTCCGTTCAATGCAAATGGTTTTGATTTTAATGAATATGTATAATAATCAGCACCGATATGATTTGCGGCTATAAGTTTACCTTCCGAATTATAAACAGGCAGAGTCTTTATAGACAAAGTATTATAGCCGGGCAGAAAATCATTGCGAGATAATTTAAGAACTACCGAATCCCTCGCTCTAACCATAAAGCTATCCTGCTGCACTTTCTTGTTATTAAAATTTGTCCTAAGAATATGAGCAACCAAATCTTCATAGTCAGGAGACCAAAGTGAACTGGCAAATTGGAACGATAAATTAAGTTCTTGTGCATTATCGTCCGGCAAAATAAACAGAGTATCCCTAAACTCGTCTGAACGTGAAAATGAAGGACTAAGAATATTCTTGAACCACCCTTCGCCCGGTTGTGTGGCGGACGGTTCTTGCGGAAATCCTCTATGATAGATTTTTTCCTCTTCTTTATGCTTATACAGTTGAACAGCACTAACTGTTTCATTTGTATTTGTAACAGTCGGGAAAACCTTAAAACGTATTCCCTTTGTGGCTTCGTTATAATTTAAGAAGAAAGCCGCTTTAGATGTATAGTTAGCAAACCAAGTAGTATCACCATCAGCACGCCTACCCATAAAGTAGAATATATCTTCATTACTAATAGTCTGTACATTATCGTTTTGATAAGTAATAGGATATTCCTTGCCGTCATAATACAAATGCAAGTACTCGGGATTAGCATCTTTAAGTTCGGGTAATATTTTTAAAAGAACCGACATCTTGACAAAAGCAATTCCGTCCTTTCGTGTTGTCAATTTAATATAATTTTCATTGGGATTATACCAGTCGGACGACAATTGCCTATCAACCATTAGCGACTTACTAAAATGGCGACCGTCATTCAAAATATTTGCAATGTGTCCCGGATTTGCTACATTAGCGAATTGTTTCCATTCATTATTATCAATTATAGCTTCGTTATTGCCCAGTACCGTACCATAATCAATTGAAATCGAAAGAGTATTAATCGCTTTAATACTAGTTCTATTTTCAATATAAGTAATCGGCTGTATCCTCAGCATAGCCATATCAATACCACGCTGTTTACCAATCTGCTTCAATTCAATATCGGACTGAATATTTATATCCTTCATCAAACCATCAGGATTAAATGCCAATTTCGCATTAATTATCTTTTCATCTTTTGAATTGATGCGATAACTCAGATGTGCATTATTGGGAATAATAAGTAATAATCGAATTTCGGGAATTTGATATACTGAATTTGAATTAGGTATTGCACCTTGTGTATTCGGTAGCGAAAAGGCAGAACGTCCGTTATTGAATTTTTGTTGCTGATAATCCAAAGAAGAAAATACTATATCAACGCCATTGTTTCTGTAATTTATTTCATAAGCCTCGGATATAGTAAAGACGAGAACGAAAATAATTGCAAATATTATTATCCTTTTAAACATAGCCTACCATTACTTAATATTAATTGATAAACACATAAATCTATGTATAGTTACATATAAAAACATCGGTAGCTATTGTTCGATAAATTATCCTTTCCATAATAATATTAATTTGAAATCACAATATTAATCAAATCTCCCTTAATAGCCAATTCCCCTGCCGCCGGTATTTGGCTAATTACCGTATTAGGTAAATATGTCTCGTGGAACTTAGAGGCTATCTCGCCCACCGACAAACCTGATTCTTCGAGTATTGCTCTTGCCTCTTCTAAAGTTTTTCTGGTTATATTCGGTACTTTCACTTGATTTTCCGAACCCTTACTGACAACAATATCAACCGGAGTACCATAAGGAACATCTCTACCAGAAGATAATAGCTGCTCCGCAACAGTATCGGCACCATATACATCGTTAAAATCAAATCGAATATCGCCGACTTCTAATCCGAGATTTTTAAGGGATATTCTCGCAGTCCTAATATTCTGCCCAATAATATACGGTACTTTGACCATCTCCTTACCTTTGCTAACAGAAATATGTATGGCTCTTCCGGCTTTTACCTCGGCACCTGCACTCGGTATTTGATTGATGACAACACTCTGTGGAATTTTTTCATTAAACTGTTCATTCACTTTACCAATACTCAGTTCATTCTCAAAAATGAGTTTTTCCGCTTCTGTGATACTCTTACCAACCAAATTCGGAACTTTTATTTTTTCCTTGTCATGAATCAAGGCGGGAAAAATAACCGAATCCAATAGAATTGTAATTAGTAGAACAGTCAGCAGAAAGCCGAGTGAAGCAATTATATATGGTGTTAACTTTTTCATTTATTAATTTGCCAATTTTCACATTTAAAAATAAAAAAAAACTTTTCCTTTTTCTAATATATTAAAATTTATTAGATTAATTTACATTTTATTACAAGACGAATAAATGTAAAATTATTAGCAATTGTGAACAAAGAAGAAAAAATAAAAAAGAATCTCGAAGACATTAAGGTCATCAAGCAAACTCTCGGTGGAGACAGGGAAGCGTTCGGTATTATCCAAAAGAAATATTTACGAATTATTTCCTCATTAATTCGCCGTATGGTCAAAGATGAAATTGATGTTCAAGACCTAACGCAAGAAACATTTATCAAGGCTTACAATGCTTTGGATACTTTTCAGTTCAACTATTCTTTTTCTTCTTGGTTATTTAAAATTGCCTCGAATACTTGCATTGACTTTTTAAGGAAAAAACGTTTTGTTCACCTGCCATTACACAGACAGAGCAATGACTCCGAAGAAGAAGAAATTATTGAAATCAAGGATAATTCCTACAAACCGGATTTGAACTTGCTTGCAAAGGAAAGAAAAGCGGCATTGTTGCAGGCAATTGCGGAACTGCCGGAGAATTATAAAGAAATAATAAAACTGCGGCATGGCGAAGACCTTGATTATTCGGAAATATCTATACGCCTGAACATACCGCTCGGCACAGTGAAAGCACATTTATTCAGAGCCAGAAAACTGCTGTATGAAAAATTGAAGAAACACAGAACACTCTTTGATGAAGATTGAATTATTAATATTATTAAATACTAATTTGCTTTGAAACGACAATAAGAATAAAAGATATAATAAAACATAAGGATTTAGAGCCGGCAATTCCATTAATTCAAGAAGCACAAAACAATTGAAGAAATAAACTAATATAAAAACTTTATAAAAACATAAAAGATAGTATCTTTGTAAAATGATTAGCAATGATAACAAATATAAAAGTGAAGGAGAAATTTCAATAGTTGAAGAACCTTCAAAACAAGTTTGTTGCTTTCTAATTTAACTTTGCTTCATTACGACTAAATGTTTGATAAAATAGATTAATAATAAGAGACTGTAAACTGAACTCTGTCCAAAAAGTATTAACTTTGTAAAACAATCAAA
>CAZOOR010000087.1:0-7937 GCA_964581505.1 uncultured Hyphomicrobiales bacterium | reverse complement strand
ATTCCATATTGCTGTATATACTCCCGATGAAAGTGATGATGTGTTATAAGAATACATATTTCCTGTATTCAAATCATTTATTTCGTCAACGAGCATACCCATACTGTTATAGATACGGATTGTGCTGTTCATAGCCGTTCCAAAATTGAAAGTAATATTATCTCGGGCAGGGATTGGTGCAACAGTAAATTCATTGTCATTGCCGGTATTTTCTTCCACAGGCAATGTCTTGTCATGATTAATCCATCTGACAATTCTATCAACTAATGTTTTACGAATTTTATTATCTTTTAAAACATATGGAGTAATACCAAGAACTGCTATACGGGATTGTCCATTATCAACTTTCGCACCGAAGATAGCATCTTCTGCTTTGATATCAACTTCTGTTTCTTTTCCATTAACATAAATAACACGCTTGCCATCATTTTTGAAGTGTATAAATGGTGTACATTTGTTATTATCTGTAATTTTAATTAATTGAATTAAAAGTTTAATGAGATTACCCTCAATTGAATTTCCTAATGGACCTGAAATTAGGTCTTTCGCAACGCCGGAAAACCAAACTTGCCACGGGGCTGTACCATAACCCTCCTTAGAAACACTATTATACACAAAACCTAAATAGTTTCCAGAAAGTTTGTAACCACTCAAAGCACGTATTACTCTATTTCCGCAAATGAAAACAGGAATTTTACTATCAATTGCTTCTTTGATATTAGCTATATTTCTACCGCTCAATCCACCCAAAACACCGGTATTCCAAATCAATGTTTTTTTATCTAATAGGTTTGCAACAGGTGCATAGTCCTCAGCTGTTAATTGGAAGAAGTCTGTTTTTCCCGTTTCTTTTAAAAGAGGTGTAACAGGATACCTATTGGCATCACCAATAAGAATTTCAATTTTCTTGATTTTTGAAGAATATGTTGTAATTTTTCCAATTCCTTTCAAAACATTTGGTTTTCCTTTTTCTTCAATAATCACCTTCCCATCACCAATCCCGACAGTATTACCCGGCTCCATTGTTAAAGTAAAATCAACAGACTTACCGGCTTCCAGAGTAACTTCATTTTTGTTAAACTCCGGTATAGTGAACTTCCAATCAGCGGGCGTTCTTTTACTTGTTGAAGTACTAATAACAAACGTCTTCGTTTCACTTGAAATATTTTTAAATGTAAATTTTCTTTTGAATGGAGCATTGGTACCGCCAAGTCCTATTTTCTGTTCTTTTGAATACAAACTTATAGAAGCTTTAGTTTTACTTGCATAATTGCAATTAAGAATTTCCTTATTACCGTTGTCATAGACCTGTGCTAATCCAATAATATGAAGGTCTTTAAATTTCCAATTATCTGGAATATGTAAATTGAAATCCTGATAATATACTTTATTCTTCTTTGCAGGTTTCTCAAAATTTCCCTGTTCGCCCCAGGCGCCACCAAGATAATTCCTAACTACTTTCATATGCTGATAACCTACAATAGTGCTCGGTTTATCATAGTAAGGGTGTTCTTTAAAGTGAGCATTATTTGAAAAATAATTATGTTGGTCCCAACCTTGTCCTTTTCCTGATACACTATCTTCAATCACGATTGCATTTAATTTTAATACTTTATCAACATCGTTCAACATTTTAGCAAATACTTTGACCATTAATTGCCGCGTTTCTTTGTTAATATTGTATTTTACGGTGATGTCAACATCTGGTTTTTGAGCAAGTTGTGCTTCGCAAAATGTTTTCCATAAACCTCTGTTTTGCGGGATTGTCTTCCCAAATTTTTTCCTATCAATACTTCCACTCGGGAAGCCGGAAACTTCAAGACCGGAAATAATTTTTGGGGTCACAGGGATTTGCATTTTGTCGCCGGAGTGCAATTTTATTCCAATTACTCGGTCCGGATGTGCTTTAATAATCTCGTCCATTTTCACAGTACCATCAACACACCAGCCGCACCAAGCGCCTGTGTATTGCTCAAGTAATACATGTTTTACTTGTGAATTTACTGTTACTGAAAATAGAAAAACAATAGCTGCTGCAAAAAGAAACAATTTTTTCATTTGCATTTCTCCTAATTAATATTGTGAAACAAAAAACTATAATAATAATTTCAAAAACTCAACTTACATTTTTTCATTATTATAAACAAGTAAAAACGCAAAATGTTACAATTATTTACAAAAACAAAGAAAAACGGACTGTCTTTCAAAAACAGTCCCGTTTTTTTATTATGTTAAAAGCAGCTATTTTACTATTGTAAACTTAGCTAATTGCCGCAAATTTCCGTTATTCCATATTGCTGTATATACTCCCGATGAAAGTGATGATGTGTTATAAGAATACATATTTCCTGTATTCAAATCATTTATTTCGTCAACGAGCATACCCATACTGTTATAGATACGGATTGTGCTGTTCATAGCTGTACAAAAATTGAAAGTAATATTATCTCGGGCAGGGATTGGTGCAACAGTAAATTCAGAAATTTCAGCATTTTCGGCTACCGGCAATGTCTTATCATGATTTAGCCATCTGATAATTCTATCAACTAAGGTTTTTCGTGCATTGTTGTCTTTTAAAGAATAGGGAGTATTAGTCATCAATACAGAGCGGGATTTGCCATTATCTACTCTAACACCAAATATGGCATCTTTTCCTTTAACGTCATATTTCTTTTCTTTTCCGTTTTCAAATATTGTACGCTTGCCGTCATTTTTCAGATGGAAGAAAGGTAAGCATTTGTCTTTATTATCAATTTTTAGAAGATATATCTCATTTTTATTTGTAGCTTCAATAGAATTTCCTAATGGTCCGGAAATAATATCATTTGTTGCAGACGAGAACCACACTTGTTTGGTAGGTGTACTAGTTCCTTGAGTTGAATATCCATTGAAAGAACAAAAGAAGTTCTGCTTTAATATTCCGCTCATCATCAATCCGTAAATAGAATTATTGCCACAAATGAATATAGGTATATTGCTGTTTAGAGCTTTTTTGATAGTACTCATATTATTAATCTTAGGTTCGTAGTTTTCCCCAAAATTCCAAATTAGAATTTTTGGGTTTAATTTTGTTCCAACCAGCGCATAGTCTTCCTGTGTAATTTGAAAGAAATTATTATGTCCCATTTCCTTTAAAAGCGAAGATATTTGATAAGACATTTCACCTGTTGGAATTATTTCCATTTTATTTATCTTTGATGAAAATGTTGTAATTGTACCAATTCCTTTCAAAGCATTTGTTTCTCCATTCTCTTCGACAATTACTTGTGCATCGCCAATCCCGACAGTATTTCCCGGCTTCATCTTTAAAGTAAAATTAAAAGATTTACCAGCCTCCAAGATTATTTCATTTTTTGTAAGCTCGGGTATTGCAATTGTCCAATCTGTCGGCGTTCTTTTACTTTTTGTTGTCCTGAAATCAAACGTTTTGGTTTTTGAAGAAAGATTTTGTAGAACAAACTTCCTGTCAAATGACTTATTAACATATCCTACACCTTTTCCATCTTCATTTGAATAAAGGCTTATTGAACTTTTATCTTTTGTTGCATAATTACAATTAAGAATTTCTTTGCTTCCGTTGCTGTGAATCTGCACAATGCCAATAATATTAATATGTTTGATTTTCCAATTATTGGGAATATGTATATTAAAATCTTGGGAATATATATTATCTTTCTTCGCAGGTTTTTTAAAACTTCCGTTAATACCCCAAGCACCCCCGAGGAATGCTCTTGCAACCTTCATGTGCTGATAACCGACAATAACCTTTGGTTTTTTATAAAACGGATTTGTTTCATAACCCTTGCAATGGGATAGATAATTTGTTTGGTCCCAGCCGTCCCCTGTCCCCGACACACTGTCTTCTGTTATTAATACATTAAATCGTAATGAATCATTAACCGTCTTCAGCATTTTGGCAAATACTTTCACCATTAATTGGCGTGTCTTTTTATTGAAGTTATATTTAACATTAACATCAACGAGAGGAGTTTGCAATATCTGTGTTTCGCAATATTTTTTCCAACTTGTTCTTCTTTGTGTAATAGTTCCTTTAATTCGCTTTCTATTTACACAACCGCTCGGATAACCACTTACACCAAGTCCACCGGTAAGAACCTGTGTAAACATTGATTCCATATTATCTCCGAAATGATGTTCGACACCAATTACTCGGTCGGGATGTTCTTCGATTATTTTATCCATTATGTATGTACCGTCCACACACCAACCGCACCAGGCACCCGTGAATTTTTCAAGCAAGACGCGTTTAACTTGCGAATGAGCTGTCAATGAAAATAATAAGAATAGTGCTACTGTAAAAATCAATGATTTTTTCATCTGAATTTCTCCTATAAGATTTAATTTAGAACAATGGAATAATTTACCATTCATTAACTAAAACAAATCAATCAAAATATTGTTACAGTTTGAACTTTTTTTTGAAATATCTGAAACATTTTGTACTTTATTATATTGAATATGTAAAGTATGTTAATTGATTTTATAAAAATATAATTGTGTGAGGATTATTATATGAAAGAGTATTTTACTTATAAAACAAGAAGCCCCATACTGGTTGAAATATTGGAACTAATGGGAAAGGTCAAAGATTTTGAGGGAGCGGCTTCAGTTCTTAGCTGGGACCAAGAAACATATATGCCAACCGGTGCGGCGGAGCCTCGTTCGTTTCAGCTTTCTGCGCTCGAAGTCATTTCGCATTCATTCTTAATATCCGAACAAGCTAAGGAACTTGCGCGAAAAATAAAGGATACGGGTGAAAGCAAAGACCCCTTTGAAAATTCAATATTCAGATTGTTCTTACGTGAACACGAACGTGCAGTAAAATTACCACCTTATTTTGTAAAGGACTTCACTTTGGCTAAGACTATGGCTATTGAGGCTTGGAAAGATGCAAGAAGTAAACGTAAATTCAGTTACTTTGTAAATAGTTTGTCAAAAATTTTAGAATTTAAAATACAAGAAGCGGAATATATCGGTTATGAAGAAAACAGATATGATGCTTTGCTGGATTATTATGAACCTGGGATTACCGTTTCAAAATTAAAACCTATTTTTGACAACCTGAGTAAACATGCTCTTGATACTCTGCAAAAAATTGAACCGTACAAAGAAAAAATTGATGATGACTTTATTAAGCAAAAATTTGAAGCATCGGGACAGATGAAATTTATCCGAAAAGTAGCTAAGAAAATGGCGTTCGATTTTTATTATGGCCGGATTGATTTCAGCATTCATCCGTTTACAACTGCTTTTTCTCCCAAAGATGTACGTGTAACTACACGTATTAACGAGAGCGAAATTCGTGCCGGTATTTACGCATCGATACATGAACTAGGACACGCACTTTACGAACAAGGTAAAGACTTCACACTTTCACGAACATTTGCAGATGACGGTTCATCTTTCGGAATGCACGAATCGCAATCGCTTATTTGGGAAAATATTATTGCACGTACACGCGAATTCTGGATGTGGGGCTTGCCGATTTTGCAGGATATTTACCCCGGCAAATTGTCAAATAAATTCCCAAGTGATATTTACCAAGCTGTCAATGTTGTTCGTCCTTCATTCATTCGTACCGAAGCAGATGAATTGACATATAATCTACATATTGTTCTACGCTTTAACATAGAAAATTTATTATTAAACGGCAATCTAAGTGTACGTGATATTCCTTCTTATTGGGATAATCATATTAAAGACTTTGTCGGGAACTACCCGCCTAATGATTTGCTTGGCGCTTTGCAGGATATTCATTGGTCGCACGGTAGTTTCGGATATTTTCCAATTTATTCACTTGGCAAATTATATGCCGCTATGATTTGGAATACTATGAATGATGAAATTCCCGACATCAATGATAAAATTTCCAACGGACAATTTGGTGTGCTTCGCAACTGGTTGCGAGATAAAATTCATATTTACGGAAAACTCGTAACACCTGACGAATTAATACGAGATGTTTGCGGCGAACCACTTAACGAGAAAGCATACATTGATTATATTGATAACAAAGTTAATGATTTGTATTTTTCATAGTTTCAGTAATCTATATAAAGAGAGAGTGATTTCTATTTCGCTCTCTCTTTTATCATTAATTAAATTTCTATCTTTTTCGTAAGTTTATTGTAGGATGCATCAAAAATATTTTAATTAGTAATATAATTTATAACACTAGATGATAAAAAAAATACTTAAAACAATAGTACCAAAATCCGTAATTGAACAGGGCTGGAAAATTATTACGAAATTTGTACAAGTTACCTATTCAATCAAATTCAAGCCACTAATTATAAGAAAAAATACAACAGACAGTTTAGTATTCAGAAGTATTTTTGTGCGTGGTGAATTCAAACTACCCATCACTATTAAACCAAAATTTATTATTGATGGAGGTGCATATACAGGACTTTCGACATTGTATTATGCGACCAAATATCCCAATTCGGAGATTGTGGCAGTTGAACCAGAAAGCTCAAATTTTTCAATATTGGAAGCAAATGCAAAAAGACTGCATAATGTTAAAAGGATAAAGGCAGGGCTGTGGCACAATAATGCACATTTGAAAGTAGTTGATAGGCAATTAGGTAAATGGGGATTTGCCGTAGAAGAGGTTGCTGAAGAACAAGATTATGATATTGACGCTATTACTATAGATTCTCTCTTGCAACAAAGCGGGTACAAATACATTGACATAATAAAATTAGATATTGAGGGTGCAGAAAAAGAATTGTTTGAAAATAATTCCGAATTATGGCTTGATAGAGTAAATATTATTGTCATTGAGTTACATGATTGGTTACGTGATGGATGTTCGCAAGCATTCTTTTCGGCATTTAACCTTAATGAATGGAATGAATATCAAGAAGGTGAAAAAGTTGTAATGATTAGAAAGCAATTATTAGTTAATTAGATTTTCAGTAATGTTCAAACAAAAGGCATATATTGATACTCCACTCGGTTGGTTGGAAATTGTAGCAACTGACGAAGGGCTTAGTTCAATAATGTTTCTTCCTGTGCAGGCGGAACTTAGCACTTGTTGTCCGGGATTCAACAGTTACATAAAAATCACTAATCCTAAGCAACAGCTAATAGGCAATGGATTACCCGATTGCCTGAATGAATGTATGCTACAACTCGAGGAATATTTTGCGGGGAAGCGACTTGAGTTCGATTTATTGCTAAATCCTAAAGGTAGTGATTTCCAAAAGAAAGTATGGACTGAACTTGCCAATATTAAGTATGGTGAAACAGTTTCATATCAATATATAGCCGAGCAAATCGGAAATGAAAAATCTGTCCGTGCTGTTGGGAATGCTAATAATAAAAATCCACTTCCTATTGTTGTACCCTGTCATAGGGTAATCGGAAAAAATGGCAAACTGAAAGGATACGCCGGTAGTGTTTGGCGGAAAAAATGGTTGCTGGAATTTGAGAGTTTTGTTGTTAATGAAAAATAATTGATTGTATATATAATAAGGAAAAAATATGTTGAAATTCAACTATGTAATTATTTACGTTGATGATGTTGTGAAAGCAACGGAATTCTATCGAATTGCTTTGGGTTTGGAGTTAAAATTTATTCACGAATCCAATATGTATGCAGAGATGAATACAGGCGAAACCGTTTTGGCTTTTGCAAATAATGAAATGTTGAGAATTAATACAGGTATTGAAGCAAGCAATGTCAGTAAAAATTGTTTTGAAATTGCATTTACAACAAATGATGTAGAAAATGCTTTCAATCAGGCAATTCGATATGGTGCAAAGGAGATTAGTAAACCAAAGGAAAAGCCTTGGGGACAAACTGTTGCCTATGTTCAAGATATATTTGGAACAATTATCGAGATTTGTACTCCTATGAAATAATTGACCGCAGACTATAAATTGTAAGTACAAAGAATAGAAAAAAGAAA
>CAZOOR010000086.1:0-8015 GCA_964581505.1 uncultured Hyphomicrobiales bacterium | reverse complement strand
TTGGGACAAAATGAGCGTAGCGAATTTTGTCCCCAATGGTTTGGATATGGTGTGTTGGGCGTTTATTGCTCTAACTTTTCAATCTACAATGCTGTTTGTTAATGTTCGCTATTTTCAACTTAACTACTTGTCGCCCTATGCCTTATACACATTGTTGGGCTTTAGTTTTTATATCATATTCTACTTGTTCTAAAACTTCCTTAACGAATTCATTTCCTTTTGCAACTGAGTTGTTTCCACCCATTGCATCATATAAAATTTGAACGTTACTAATTGATTGATTTATCAAATCATCTGTAATTTTTGTAACATCGATGTTGGCAATATCCTCCGATGTGGGTTTTAATTTATTACAAAGTAAACAAGTAGCATACATTGATACGTGAAATTTAATATCTCCAATTTGTGCACGACTTAATTTTGGATTATCAAATTCTTTTAATATGACTTCTGCTTTTTTTTGAATAATTATACCCTTATAATACATTTCTAGTGACAATGAATTGTCAAAAATATTTTTATAATCAACATTGTTTTTTATCAGAGTAGAAGGTCTTGCTCTTGCATAATCTGGTTTTTGATTATAAATGCCTGTTATAATTTGTGCTAAATATGGTATTCCAATAATTTTATTAATTGGCTTTCCTTGATTTTTATGATAATTTTTTCTTCTATCATAAAAATATCCTTTTGATAATAAAAAGTCTTCAATGTCTCTATGAATTGGGTCTGTTGCTCGTAAAGATGCTGGTGGAATATTTGTTTGGCTATTTGTCGCTTTAATAACATTTAAACGACTTTTTTCATCTTGTACTTTAATTACTCTCAATAAAACATTACGCTCTTCATTTTCAATTTTATTGGATGAAAAGTATTTGTGAATTTCAAAAGATGTTTGAAGTCCATTTACAATTTGTGGGTCTTGAATATGAAGTTTCTTACTTGCAAATGTTGCATCAATTGCTGTGATAGTAATACCATTATTTAGCCACCAAAAGTCTTCTTTTGGGTCTTGATTTAATAAGGTTTTTCGGATTTCTTTATTTACATCAACATTAACTTGATAATCTCTTATGTTTGCATCAAAAAAGTAACGTATTAATTCTTCATTTTCATCAGTTATGAAATCGTAATATTGCTTGATTGGAACTATTGCAATATAACCACCATCTTGTGTTGATATAGGATTGTCATTTAGTACAATATCTTTTGATTGCAACTGTTCTTTGCGAGATAGATCTATTAACTTTTTGGCTGTTATAAATTTAAAATTTACTTCTGCCTTATCAAAATGTTTTTTAATTGAATCAACAAGTATTTGTACTTTTCTTTCAACATTTGGATGAATTTCGGCTCCTTTTGTAACGTAAAAATAATGAAACCTAAGTACAGGAAATTTTGATGCTAAATGTAAATATTGTTTTCTAAAAACATCAATATTGACAAGTAGTTCTGAATTGTAAACAGTTCTTAAATCGTCAATAGGTTTGTTTAAGTCGAAAAGGTCTATTGCCGAAGAATTACATTTTTCAATCGGTGTTTCTCCAAAACTATTTACATTTTTTGATTGTAGAATATAAACGTCAATTATAGAATTTCTTTTTCCGTCTATTAGTTCGGTATCTCTTTGTATTAATTGTTGATTAACAAAGGTGTAAATTGAGTCTATTCCACCATCTCCACCATTATCAACAATACCTTCTTCAATCTCATCATACGATAACTCTTGGTCTTTTAAAACTTGTTCAGTAACAAATAAATGAAAATATTCATTAATAGTGTATTCTGGATATAATTCCACTCTGTTTTGTTCTATTAATGTTTCTAAGATTATCTGATTATTATCCATAATTTCAATTCTTTTCTAATGAAGCACAACACTTGTATATACGCAATATAACAAATTTTACACATATAATTTATATATATCAGTTTATACAACGATATACGTATTGCAAATATTATATTTTTATGCAATTGGGTTGAACAAACACAAATGAAATTATTAAATAATTTTCTGCATACGAGTAGCAAAATGGAGAGTATTGGGGTTCAGGATTCAGGGGACGGTGAGCAGGAGAACTGCCGCTCCTCTCGCAAAGGGCGATAGATAACACCGTTCGTCATGCTGAACAAAGCGAAGCATCTATGCTTTTTGCCTTTTTTTGAGTAGGGTGTGTTAGTCGCAGACAGCAAGTACATTAAAGATTTGTATAGAACGGTTTCGGTGCTATTCAATAGATTCTTCGCTTCGCTCTATTAGATTTGTATTTAGAATTTTATTAAAAGATAAGAATTATTTAATTTGCAGAGTATTTACATTATCGGTAAGGAACCGAGTAAGCCTATGTTTCGCTCAAATCATTAAGATTTAATTCTGATTTAGGCACGGTTCCTTAACCGGTTTAAAACTAAATAGAATGATCTATATATAAGAATAATAGAGTAAGTTCAGAATGACGAACTTTTTCTCTCCTTGCTAAGGAGAGATGTCGCGAAGCGACAGGGATGTTGGCTGTTTTACCTTTACATTTTCACAAACATATACATCTTATTCCCCACACGCACAAGATAAAAAAAAGGAATACTTGTTATCCTGCGGTGATAGCCGTAATAATAAAATTAAGACCCATAAAGAGTAGGAAAAGAGAATAGATACGTTTAACAGTAAGCGAGGGCAGCGAGATTGTAATTTTTGCCCCGATAAGCGCCCCAAGCACAAGACCGCTTGCTACCATAACGGCATAAGAAACATTTAGCTGTCCGGCATTATAATAAATAAGAACTCCGGGCAGAGTAACAGGCAAAAGCAAAGCACCAAGTGATGTTCCGACTGCACGCTTTGTGTCCATTCCGAGAAAAGCAATTAGTACAGGTACAATAACTAATCCGCCACCTATTCCGAAAAGTCCCGACAATACACCCGCAACAACTCCTACCAAAGGGAAAAAATAAAGTTTATAGTCAGTATGCGATATTTCTTTCTTTTCTTCCGGTTTAATTTCTTCTTTCCTTATGTACTTACGCCATAGTTCAACGGGTTTCATAAAATTCCAGCTGACATAAAGCAGGAATAAACCGTAAATAAATTTGAGCGATGTGAGCGGTATATTCAGCGCTATATGCGAACCGATAATAACGCCGATAATCAAACCGAATGCTACCAAGCCGGATACTTTAATGTCAATCAAGCCGGCTTTATAGTAGGAAATAACAGCAAGAATACCAACCGGCAATAATAATGCGGCAAGAGATGTCCCGTTTGCCGTTACGATTGAAAAGCCGGAAAGTAAAATCAGCGCCGGCACAATGACCACGCCCCCGCCAATCCCGAACATTCCTGCCATAACGCCTGCTATCAGACCAATTAATAGATTTATTATTAGTGTTGGAGCCATTATTTGTATTTCTTTTTATACACCAAATCCCAAGTAGAAAATGCTTTTCTTTTATTGCCGTTTTCATCTAATATGCCTGTATCACGCCATATTTTGCCAATATCTTTAACATTGTCGGGAAAGATTTCCCATAGTGCATCGAAATCTCTATGCGCCCACCAAATAATAAATTCATAATTCCGCTTCTGAGCATTGAGCAGTAATGTTTCCAAATAATCGTTCTGCTCGGTTTCGTTGCCTTTGATAAAAATATTAAGAGCGGGAATTGATAAATCCTCGGCAATAGTCGAAGTTTCGACAAATGCTATTTTCTTCTTTGCTCTATTGTGCAGGAAATCAAATACTTCTTGAACTTCATCTTTTGTATGCAATTGCAACATAAAAGGATAAAAACTAATTGCGACAAAATCCATATTGTTCATATAATTGCATAGTGAATCAACAGCGGCATCTTTTCCTGCTTTCGCCACACCATACAGACTATTCAGAGATATAGACTCGGCAATCGGCAGCGTAGGATAAGACTGACGTACACGTGCCGTTACATTTGCGGCAAGTATTTTATAATCTTCCCATTTGTCAGGTGCATTATCCAAAAGTAAATTCGCTTCAATCACAATTACCAGATAATTGGGCGTGAATTTTTCGAGCAGATAAATTACGTGCTTGTAATAGGCTTCTTCAATTTTTTTATCATTAATTCGAGAATATTCGGGCTTTGTGCCATCATAATCAAAAGCCAAATCGTTACGGGCAGTATTAAGCAGACTGATTGATAGAAGAAGTTTTTTGCCCGGGACTTTTCTTGCTACTTTGCTTGCAACATCATTAGTAAACTGCGTTGGCAAAGATTGCTCATTCAGCCACGCTTTCCAAGGAATTCGATAATCAAAATGCTCTGCATACATATCGGCATATTCTTTGATAAAGCCGTAAGTAGAATCGACCGAAGAGACCCTCGGAGCATAGGTCCAGCTCGTAAAACCGAGTAAAAAATTTCTTGAGTTATAATCCGAGAAAAAATTATCGCTCGGTCGGGTGGGTGATTCTTTGCACCCGAAAGCAAATAATAATATTGAGAAAAATAATATTTTTAATTTATAACTCATTTAATAAGTAGTTCCAATTCGTCCAGATATTTATTTGCAGTATTAATCAAAGCCATCAGGGCATCTTCTTTTGTCATATCAACCCCTGCATCTTTCAGAATGTCAATCGGATATTTTGACGAACCCGAAGATAGGAATTTGAGATAACGCTTAATAGCAGGCTGTCCCTCGTTTTTGATGTTACGCGTAAGTGCAAAGGCGGCGGCAAATCCTGTCGAATATTGATAGACATAAAAATTATATCTGAACAAATGAGGAATACGCGCCCAAGAAAGTCCTTCTTCATAATCTACTGTCATACCGTCCCCCCAATAATATTGATAGAGTGAGGCGAATTTCTTTGTGAGCATATCGGCGGTCATAAATTCACCTTTCTCCGCTTTTTCGTGAATTTCTTTCTCGAACTCTGCAAAACGAGTTTGTCTGAAATATGTCGCCTGAACGCTTGTAAGAAACTTTTCGTAAAGCATTAATTTTTCTTCTTTTGTTTTGGCATTTCTCAGCAAATAGTCGGAGAGCAGTGCTTCATTTGAAATTGAGGCAACTTCCGCTACAAATGTAGCATAATCGCGATAGTGGAATGGCTGTGCTTTTTCTGTGAAATATGAGTGCATATTATGACCGACTTCGTGTACAAGAGTAAATAAATCATCAAGCGTATTGTTCCAATTAAGTAGGATAAATGGATGAGGTCCTGATGCACTGCTGTTCGAGTATGCACCTGAACGCTTTGATTTCGTTTCATAAACGTCAATCCAGCGATTATCAAAAGATTTTTTAACTGCGGCAATATAATCCTTGCCCAGTGGGGCGAGTGCTTGCAGGGCTATTTTTTTAGCTTCTTCAAATGTATATTCTTTGTTAATTGCAGGGAACAAGGAAACATAAGTGTCATAGGGGTGAATATCATTTAATTTCAATACTTTTTTCTTAATCGCCGCCCAGCGATGTAGAGTGCTAACGTGCGCACGCGTAACTTTAATTAAATTATCGTAAACTGATACAGGTATATTGTTCGGTTGCAATGCCGCTTCCACTGCGGAATTATATTTACGCAGTTTGGCAAAAGTAATTCTTTCCTTAACTCTACCGTTGAAAAGTTCCGCCATTGTGCCTTTCAGCATATTATACGGAACATAAGTAGCCTTGTAAATATCACGGCGATAGTTTCTGCCCTGAGCAAATAAGCCGGCACGATAACGACCGTGTGAGACCTGAATTTCATTACCGTCTGCATCTTTGATTTTCGGGAACGGTAGTTCGGCATCGTTCAAGGTTCCATAAGTATTGGTAGGAATCGAAAAAATTGGTGAAAGCTCAGCCATTAATTTTTCATTATCACTACTGAGAAAATGCTCACGTCTTAGGAATTGTTGCTCCAAGTAATGCTTAAAATTGGCAAGTTGGGGAATATCACTATAAAACTTTTGCATTTTCTCTTTGCTGATAGTCATTAATTCGGGAGAAAAGAATGAGCTTGCGGCGGAAATTTCACCTGCAAGTTTCTGCATCTTTGTATGCATAATTTGGAAAGCAGAATTTGTCAGTTCAATATCTCTGCCGCAAGCGGCGTAAATATATATGCGATTGAACCTTGCTTCCACTTCGTCCGAAAGCATTAGAAAATCATACATAGCATTTGCGGATTTGCTGATTTTTCCTTTGAAAGCGGCAAGCGAAGGTAATTGACTTTTGACCAAGTCGTAATCTTTTTGCCAAGCGGCTTCGTTTGCGTAAATGTCAGTTAAGTCCCATTTATATTGAGGGTCAATCTCACTGCGGCTCGGAAGCTCTTTTTGTGCTGTTGTTTTCATAGTCATTAGAAATAATATAAATAGTGCTACAATTTTCAGATTTTGTTTCATATTAATTACTCAATCTTAATGCGAAAAAATAATGAATTACAAAGATAACAAAATTGATTGAAAAATATATGCTTTTACAAAATATGCCATTTGTATTTCGCAAAAGCAATACATAATTATTTCGCTATTTTTAGTATATTGTAGTTACTATTATTAAGTAATTTACGATTATTTATTTCTATAAAGGTTTATTATGCGTTCATTCAAAATTCAAATCACATTATTATTGATTATAACATTTCCGGCATTTGCTCAGTTTAGTTCTTCTAATTACGACATTCGCAAATCGGTTGTAAAAGTACTATCAACGGAACAGGGATATAATTACAGACAGCCCTGGCAGAAATTAGCAATAAGCAAGAGTTCGGGAAGCGGCTTTATTATTGCAGACAATATGATTATGACAAATGCACATGTCGTTGAAGACTCCAAATATCTACAAGTACAAAAATTTGGCGACCCCGAGCTATATACTGCCGAAGTGAGAATCATCGGACATGACTGCGACTTAGCGTTAATTACCGTTAAATCACCCGGGTTCTTTGATGATACCAAACCACTTGATATTGGCGAACTGCCCCATATTATGGACCAGGTAGTAGTCCTTGGCTATCCAATTGGTGGTGAAGAGCTAAATATTACTCAGGGTATAGTTTCACGTGTCGAACATATTACATATACCCATTCTTATTATTATTTTCTCGGTTGTCAGATAGATGCAAATATTAATCCGGGTAATAGTGGCGGTCCTGTTTTCAATAAAGAAGGTGATGTTGTAGGTGTAGCCTTCGAAGGTAATTCCGAAAGGAACCTCAGCTATATGATTCCACCGCCGATTATTCATCATTTCCTAAAAGATGTTGAAGACGGAAATTACGAAAGTTTTCCGGCATTGCTTCTTGCTTATGAATCAATGATTAATGAAGATGCACGCAGTTATTACAAAATGCCCGAAGATGTATCAGGCATACTTGTTTATGACATTATGCCCGAATCTCCATTCATTAATTCAATCAAGCAGGGTGATGTAATCACCGAAGTTGATGGAGTAACAATTGCCAATGACGGAACGGTAGAATTTCGCTCCGGTGAAAGAACCGTCTGGGGTTATTTGACAGATAACAAGTATGTAGGTGAAGATATAACGATTAAAATTTATCGCAACGGCGAACCGAAAACTATTACAACAACTTTGAAAAAAGTTTCCGATTTCAAACTTGTTCCCTATAATAAAACAGATAAAGAGCCTAAGTTTTTTGTAAGCGGCGGACTGGTGTTCCAACCGCTTTCAATTAATTATCTATACTTATTCTCCGGCTCGCCGACCAAATTTATTTACGAAGCCCGCTACGGTAAAATTAGGAAAGACCGCAAAGAAGTTGTAGTTATTAGCGATATTTTACCGGACGACCTGAACAAAGGGTATAGTGATATAATTAGTGATTTTGTTGTTGCCAAAGTAAACGGGAAAAAGATAACGGAACTGAAAGATGTTATTAATATTATTGAAAATACGAACGATGAATTTATTATTATTGAGGAAAAAAGTAGCGAGAAAATTATTTTCAATACTGCAAAATTGCGTGAGAAGAACAAACAAATTCTAAAAAAATACAATGTAACAAAAGACCGTTCCGATTGCT
>CAZOOR010000085.1:0-8046 GCA_964581505.1 uncultured Hyphomicrobiales bacterium | reverse complement strand
GCCCGCTTTCGTTAAGTCCGTTGTTTTCCTCGTTTTGAAGACTTTTTTCAATATATCGTTGCCGATAGTTGTGGCACTTAGAAAAGCGTAGCTGTCCAAAGTGGACATCACGGTCGAGAGCAGTGCGGTGATGAAGAGACCTTTCCAGACGACTGGCAGGACTCTTTCGCCGAGTGCGGGATATGCCATCACGGCTTCGATGTTTGTGAAATAGACTTTGGCGTAAAGCCCGGTGATTAGTGTCATGATGTCGAAAAGAAGCCAGAAAGCAACTGAAATCAAAATTCCTTTCTTTGCGGTCTGCGGGGTCTCGGCGGCAAGGGAGCGCTGATAGAAACTCGGGTCAACAAATGTTTGAAATGCGATGAAGAACCAAGCTAGTATATAAGTCCACGAGAAACCGCCGAACACTTTTACATGATTTGCCGGCAGTTTGTCGAAAAGGGTAAGCGGCGAACCGTATTGCAGGAGCGTAAACACAAGCAATGCACCGAAGCCGGCATACATAATAAAAAACTGTACTGCATTGGTCAGCACATCGGATTTGAAACCACCATGATAGATATAAAGGAGCGAAACGGCTGTCCCGATAATAATGCTGAGCGTCAGATTCCAACCGGTGAAGAGTTGCAGCAATATCCCGAGCATAAGCACATAGGCGGCGGGTATTGTTATAATCAGCACGATGAGCGAGGAAATAACGCCGGCACTCTGTCCGTATTTTTCGTTCATTTTCTCCGGTATTGTGAATGTTCCTGATTTGCGAATTTTGCCTGCAACGAGAAATGCGTAGAGGATTGCCGCTATATAGTAAACAATGCCGAAGCATACCCAAGCGACAATGCCGTAGTTATAGACAAATTCGCCGACCCCGAGAATATTTCCGTACCAAGTGGCAACGAGCGTAGCAACGAAAAGCGGCACGGTGAGTTTGCGTCCAGCAAGAATGAAATCAACTTTCGAGCCGTTTGATTTCCGCCGCGAAGCGACAAGCCCGACATATAATACTACCGCTAAATACAGCAATATGATGATGATATCGGGATAGGCAAGAGTAAAATGCATCGCTTAAATCTCGATTTCGGCTAAACTTTTGCAGACAACATCGGGTTCGAGTTCTTCCGGTACGGGTTCGTTTGTAACGAAAATCGTTTTGACGCCCGCCCGCTTACCTGCGATTATATCTGACGGACTGTCGCCGATTAGCCAACTTTGTTCGGGGGCAATATCCCAATCATCAATGGCTTCGAGCAACATTCCGGGTTCGGGTTTACGGCGGGGGCTGTTCTCTTCGGCAAGGGCAATACAATAATAGGTATCATCAAATTTTAGTCCCGTATGGGTGAGCAGTTCGTTCTGCATAAATTCATTTAGAAAGAGCAAATCGTCTTCACTCATCAGTCCTTTGCCAACCCCCTGCTGATTGGAAACGAGAATTGCCAAATAACCATCTTGCTTAATCTTTGTAAAGAAATCAAAAAAGTCGGGAGTAAACCGAAATTCCTGTATATTCATTATATAATCGCCAACAGGACGATAGTTCACAATGCCGTCTCTATCGAAAAATATGGCTTTCTTCATTATTTTTGCCGAAAGAATTTATTAATAACCAACAAAAATACTAAACTTTACTGTAAAAGACGGATAAGTTTTCTTAATTTTGTAGTTCTTTATTGAAATTATGCGGAGAAATAAATGGCATTCCCAAAAAGAACCGTTACTTGCGGCGAATTGAGGAAAGAAAATGATGGCGATAATGTCGTGCTGAATGCATGGGTTGCTACTGTACGCGATATGGGCGGATTGATTTTTGTTGATTTACGCGACCGCTACGGTATTACGCAGATTGTTGTCGAACCCGAAACACAAGCCGAACTCGCCGAGCGTGCGAAAGAGCTTAAATCCGAATATGTGATTTGGGTTAAGGGCAAAGTGCGTATGCGCGAAAATCCCAATCCAAATATGCCCACGGGATTAATAGAAGTGCTGGCAGATGATTTCGGTATTCTGAATAAAGCCGAATTGCCCGTCTTCGAAATTGATGATGAGATTGAGGTAAACGAGGAGCTGAAACTAACTTACAGATATTTGGATTTACGCCGTCCGAAATTGCAAAGGAATTTCATCATTCGCAATCAAATTTATCAGACTACGCATCAATATTTTCAGGAACATAACTTTCTGGAAATCGAAACGCCTGTGCTGATGAAATCAACACCCGAAGGCGCCCGCGACTATCTCGTGCCGAGCCGCCTGCACAAGGGGAAATTCTATGCACTGCCGCAATCTCCGCAGTTATACAAGCAAATTTTGATGATGTCCGGTTTCGACCGCTATATGCAAATCACAAAGTGCTTCCGCGATGAAGATTTGCGGAGCGACCGCCAGCCCGAGTTTACACAGATTGACTTGGAGATGTCATTTGTCGAACAGGAAGACATTCAAACAATTATTGAGGAGCTGTTCAAGAGGCTATGGAAAGATGTTCTCGACATTGATATCGAAACGCCCTTCGCAAGAATGAGCTACAAGGAAGCAATGATGCGATTTGGTAGCGATAAACCCGATTTGCGTTTCGGTATGGAGATTAAAACCGTTACGGATATTGTGAAAGATGCGGACTTCAAGGTGTTCAAAGATACGGCGGCGAACGGCGGCGTTGTCGCCCTGATTAATGCAAAGGGCTGTTCGTCTTATTCGCGAAAAAATATTGACCAGCTGACCGAGTTTGCAAAGAAATACGGCGCAAAGGGACTAACTTGGTTTAAGTTCGATGCGGGCGAAGTGAAATCACCCGTTGCCAAATTCCTGAGCGACGATATAATCAACTCTATCAAACAAGCCGCAGGTGCCGAAGACGGCGATTTGGTGCTTGCCGCCGCAGATGCGTGGACGACTTGCTATACAATACTCGGGGCTTTACGTCTCGAAATTGCACGCCGCGAAGGCATTCTCGATTCGAACAAAGATAAATATTCATTCCTCTGGGTTGTGGATTTCCCGATGTTCGAGTGGGACGAAGACCAGCAACGCCATATCGCTATGCACCACCCGTTTACTTCGCCGAAAGAGGAAGATTTGCCGCTTTTGGATACAAAACCGGAGCAGGTCAGGGCTGTGGCTTATGACGTAGTTTGCAACGGAGCGGAAGTCGGCGGCGGCTCAATCCGTATTCATGAGAACGAAGTCCAGCAGAAGATTTTCAAGTTACTCGGTCTGAGCGAGGAGGAAGCCGAAACGAAATTCGGATTCTTATTGAAAGCGTTGAAATATGGCGCCCCGCCGCACGGTGGAGTGGCATTGGGTCTCGACAGATTGGCTATGATACTCGCCGGTACGGACAATATACGGGATGTCATAGCATTTCCGAAAACAACAAGCGGGCTTTCGCTTATGGACGGCAGCCCTTCGGAAGTGGACGAGAAACAGCTGGAAGAACTGAATTTGAAAATAATGAAATAATTATTTTGTCAATTCAAAAAAATTCCATAATACATATACTATGACACAATAAGTGGCTGATATTTCGAAATAAAATATTCTACTAATGCAATGTTTGTATTGAATTTTGATTTTTTTCATTTTTATTTACATTTTTTAATTCACCGTTTCTAATTGCGTTTTATTTCAAATTTAAATCAACAAATCTGTTTTGTAATATTAAATTAAATTACTATTTTGCTAAAACTATTATAGTAATATTACAATTTTTTACATGTGATACAATATGATTGAAAGTTATCATTAATAAAAACATATTATATGAAACTGTCTAACAAAATATTTATTATATCCTTAATAATAATTTTATCTTTTTACAACTGCGATAGTGGCAAAGATATCAAGATGGAGGATGTAGAAATCAAGATGGAAGACGTTGAGATAAAGATGGAGGATGTTGATATAAGAACTTTGCCCGTATCAATTAAATATGATGCTAATATAATTCTTAATTCAATGAAAAGAGATGAATTTATTATCACCCTTTTTCTAAATGATAAAAATGATTTAGGATATGATATTGATGAAGATAATATAAAAGGATACATTCAATATAATAAGAAATACATCGAGGGAGATGTTGAAGTTGAAAAATTTGATAAACTATCAAAAGGTTGTGCATATTCAATTGTTATGGATTATTCAGGAAGTATGTATAATTATTATTTAAATCATAAGAACTTAAAAAAAGAATTAATTATATCGAATCTTGAGAAATCGGTAGATAATTTTATTCAGCTGCTTAATGATAAGAAAGATATTGTCGATATCATTAAATTTGGAACTGAGGTTGAGATTGTTAGTGATTTTACTTCTGATAAAAATGTTTTGACAGAAAAAATATATAATGATTCAGAAGAAAGGGGTGGAACAGCATTATACCAAGCCACATTGGAAGGGTTAAAGCAATTAAAGAAGGTTAATCCTAAAGATTATTCAAGAGCACTTGTTTTATTTACTGATGGTGGAAATTCTGAAGATACACCAACAATAGATGATGTAATAAAATATGCTCAAAAATCACATATACCAATATTTTCAATAGGATTAAAATCACCTGATTTTGATGAAGTTGCATTACGGAAAATTTCAAAAGAAACCGGTGGCTTTTATTTTGAAGCTAAGACTGTTTCAAATATTAAAACACTTTATGAAAAAATTAATAATACTTTTAATAATCAGTATTTAGTAAATATTAAATGGTATGGAAATGACTTGCCTGCTACCGGTAGCGATGCCATATTCCATTTAAAAATAATAGACGGTAAACATCTAATTGCCAGTTATGAAAAAAATATTGTATTACCATAAATGGAGAATAATTTATGTCAGAAAATGTACAAACTAATGAAACTGAGATAATACAGTTTTTGAAACCTTCTGCAGATAAAATTATTAAACTGCAACAAAAACTTCCAAAGTTAACAAAAATAAGAAAGGAAATTTTGGAGAGACAAGAATCTTTTCTGCAAAATGTAAAAAAAGATTCGCAAATGTATATTCTTTTCGGATTCTTATGTATTTTGGCTATTGTTTTTGACTACTTCGTGTCAGTAAATACTATGAAACCAATTGCACATTTAATTCATATCCCTGTTGTTCTTTTAGCCTTGCTTTTTAGCTTTATTGATCTTGGGGTTGCATCATTGGCTTCCGGTATTAGGGCAAAGAAATTTTTGGAAATCGAAAAAATGAAAAAGATTTGGCGACCAATTTTATGGTTATTATTCTTAATAAAAATTTCTTTATTTATAATTTTTGCTATTAATAATACGCCCATCAAAGGAATTTTGATAATGATTGCACTTGCTCTTATTGTATATTTAATTCTTGATTTTGCGGGAAAGGGTATATATTTCATTGCAGGCAAAATAAAATACTGGTTCCTTCTGGAAATTTGGAACGAAAAACCGGAGGATGTAGAAAATAAAATAAAAAATAAGTGCCGAAACTTAAAGAACGAAGCTATCAAAGCTAATGATGGCCTTAATGAACCTGAAAAACTTCAATTAATATTGAGAAAATTAGATGTAGAAAAAATTTGTGGAGAACAAAAATGAAAAGAGCAATTTTTTTATTTATAATAATTGTTGCTGTTACTATTATTGGTTATTGGATTTGTATAGAAGTATGTTCGGAGAACAATGGAAACATATCAATTGTTTTTTTGCAAGTCAATAATCCACAAGAAGAAAGTAAAAAATTAATTGACGAATTGGTGAAAATTCACAATGAAAATAAAGAAGAAACGAATATTAAGTTTTACTTTGAACCGGGCATAGAAAAAAATTTTACATTCCAACCCGACGATTGGAGTTCGGAGGATGAAGTAACACAGATGATAAAAGATTCTATTACTTCTTATCTTTCACAATATAAATTTAATAAACTAACCAATGAACAGGCAAATGTTCAAATTGGTTCAATGATTCATTTACTCACAGAAAATGATACAGAGAAAAAAATATTTTTATTTGGCTCATTCCCAGATTGCTACAAAGATAAAAATGTTAATAAAGTGATTAAAGATTCTAAAAAGAATTTGTCAGGTTTGAAAGAAAACAACAATACTGTTTATTGGATGATAAGGACTAATGATGACGAACCCGAACAAAAACTTCTCGAAGTTTTTAAAAAATATAATATTGATGTAAAAAACAAACAGATTAATGTATCAAAGAGAAAATGTGAAGAACATTCTTCAAATTATGAAATAGTTATTTTATCGAAATTAAATAAAAATCATATTAATGATTTTATTGATAAAATAAATAAATTAATAAAAAATGATTCATTGGCAAATATTAGAATTACTTCATTATTTGGATTACAAGACAATATAAATATTAACTATTTGGAAAAAACTTTAAGGAATAGTTTGAATAATGATAAAAATGCTAACACTTTTTTAGAGTCAAGGCAATTAATGATTCAAATTTTTAATTATTGTGAGAATTATAATGACTCTATTCCCCTTAAAGTGATTCTTGTAGGTTTAGTAAAACGACCAACAAAAGGTGAAAGGCAAAGGTTGAAATTAAAAGGTGGTGGGTTGATAACAAATAAGAAACAAAAAGATATATTAGCTTCAAAGAAGAATCTGGAATTTTATTATTACCTTTTACCTCACACGAGTATATTTACGTTTGGAAAATATTTTGATAAAGCTTTTAATAAAGCAAATATAAAAGTAACAAAATTATAATTGAGGTAGAAAATGGAACATTTTAAGATTCTATTATTTCTTTTAGCACTAGTATTCCTTTTTGGGTGTGTAACTCCTGAGTCTAATAATAATTTATATGAAGAAAATGTTATAACAGGTAAAGTTGGTGAAAATGGTAATTTCCAAAAAGCAAATAAGACGAGTTATCTAAAAACAAAAATATTATCAGAACCAGGGGATAAAATAACATTTAAAGTTGGAGAACCGTTTAAAGTAATTATCGAAAATTTCGATAGTGATGAATATCATTTAAGATATAGTTTTGATGAAGATACTAGAACTGGTACAATTGAAATCAGCGAAACTCAAGTAGTTAATCTAAGAAAAAAATGCGAAATAATAAATATTCCTCCTGGTCCGATTCCTGTAATTGAAGTTTCTGGTAAACTATTAAAAGAACAAATTGTTATTACTCCTCGGTATAGTCCTGATTGTAAATATTTTTTAGGATGGGAAATTAGAGCAGGTGCTACAGAAAGAGGTTGTTCAAGCTCTATAATAAATCAATTAAAAAAATGCAGAAAAAATTCAATTGAAGAACTTCCTAAAGATACTGAGAATTATTGGATAAAAATTTTGTTTGGGAATAAGGCTAACAATAAAGGAGTTAATTGGGAAGATGAACTTTTTGGTGGATAAATGATAAAATTCATCGAAATATCGCTTAAAGTTATCTTTATTTTATTGCTTCTCAAAGCGATGGACTATAATCCATATAGTTATTATATTTTCTTGAGATGGACAACTTTATTCATAACGGCAAGTCTTGTTTTCATACATATTATGAAAGAAGAAAAACCTTGGATAGTTTCATTTTTTGTTGTCGGTATAATTTATAATCCTATTTTATCAATACATTTGACAAGACCAATTTGGACAGTGATAAATTTGTTGACTATCATTATGATAGTACTTTCAGTATTAATGTATAACACTATTTTCCAATTTAATAATAAAAATGATTAGTAAAATTATTTATATTTATTAATATTCTTTTATTTGGCAGCCCTTCGGAAGTGGACGAGAAACAGCTGGAAGAACTGAATTTGAAAATAATGAAATAATTATTTTGTCAATTCAAAAAAATTCCATAATTTTGAATTCCTCTCTGGGCCCGTAGCTCAGTTGGGAGAGCGCTAGAATCGCACTCTAGAGGTCGTGAGTTCGAATCTCATCGGGTCCACGGCATTACAATTTGTAATATTGCCCTGTGGTGTAATTGGCAACACGTCTGACTCTGGATCAGAAGAGTCCAGGTTCGAACCCTGGCGGGGCAGCTGGGAAAAAGACTTGACGCAAAAGTGTCAAGTCTTTTTTTT
>CAZOOR010000084.1:0-8438 GCA_964581505.1 uncultured Hyphomicrobiales bacterium | reverse complement strand
CAGGGAAACAGCCGACATCGCTAGTTTAAAGCCTCCCCTTTGGGGAGGTTTGGTGGGGTCTAGAAAGATAAAACAGCCGCAACCCTCTCCCCTGCTCTCACGCACAGGACGATGAGCAAACAGTAAAATAAATTAACCCCATCCTTCTGGGTGCGGTTGAAATACTTTTCGAGAAATTTGTTCGCGTAACCGTCGAACACCTATTGACTGTTCATAAGCAAGTTTAGCATAAAAATTCCTTTCTTGTTCTGTTTTTAAAGGAATTAATATTAAAAAATGAGACCAAGACAAATGTCGTGACAGTGTAACGACATTCTCAATATCGGGAAACTAAACGGAAAACTGTATCATACGGCGCAAATTCTTTTCTTCAAAGTTATTACCAAATTTTTCTGATAATTCACGTGACAGTGTAACGACAATCTGTTTACCGTATTGAGCTCTTTTGTCCTGTAATATTTCTGTTTGTATTCTTTTGCCTATATGCCAAAACATTACAGTCAAAGAACTATTTGCTTGTATAGCAACAAGATTTTTTGTTTTCTTTATTATTGATATAATATCATTTAGAATTTTACGTAAATTTGTTTCTTCAATATCCATTTAATCGCCAAAATCAGTGAATAAAAGTATACTCGTCATATTGTACAAATATAAACGATATTTAGTAGAATTAAAAATATGCAGAGACACTCAAATATGATTATTTATATCTAGTCATTCATTTTTGCTTTTTCTCTTAGCTGAGCTACTTTCTCAGCTTGTAAGATAAATGTTTCTATGCGTGCTTCGATAACTTGTGGATATGCGTTGCCGTCCGTTTCAATTGTGAGGAATGGCAGGTTCATATTTTTATCAAAAACCTGAGGTAGTTCGTATTTGGGATTAGTCATTCTGACTGCTTCGATTTTCTTTTCGATATTCATTTCGGGAACAGAGACAGCTTCGGTGAAACGCGTTGGCATACAACCGAAGGGACCGAGATTGATTACACCGCAGTATTTATCGGGGATTTCGTGCAGTGCTACGCCGAGCGTTATGCCCGGTTCGCCCTTATATTCGAGCGGGATAACGTGCTTACTGCTGTCGAGTATGGGTTTTAAATTTGTCAGCTCGAACTTGTAATAATTTGTTTTTGCAAGAATTTTCTTAATTCGATACTCGGCAATACGCATATAATAAGTGCGTATAATTCGTTCTATTTTTTTTGCAAGTGATTTATCCGGTTCGAGCAGGTCGAGTTTCAAGAGATAGTCCACGTAAAAAATCCATTCCGAAATATAGGAATCTTTGAGAATGAAGCCACGCTTTGCAAATTGCTTGTTTAGCCATTTGTGCGAGAAATGGTCGCGGCGGACGTATATTTCGCCTGTGAGTGCTATATATTTTGCTTTCTTGATAGATAGCTTAGTCGGTACATTCTTGCGAATAATATTTGCGAACTTATTCAAATACTTATAAATCTTTTTCGGTTCGGTTGCCATTTTGTCGCAGAGGATTTTGAATTCACGATAAAAAATGAGAAGCCCGTCATCGGGATTTTGAGCATGAGCCATAATTCCCGAGCGAATATCGTCAAGCACATCGCTGATGAGTAAGGCTTGTATGCCGCGAGTTGAAACGGCTGGTCCCAAGCCGGCGAACCCGTCCTCGTTCATAAGAGTAAGTGTTGCGACATTACGCCATTTTTTCCGCTTAATCAAATTACGCATAAATACGGGATATTGCCCAAGCCGGCAATTGCCCGCACCCTGCACAATAAAAAAAGCAACTTTTTGCTTACCGTCCCATACGTTTTCGATATAATCAACGAGCGAGCCTACCATAAGCAGTAATGGCAGGCATTCTTTGCCACTGGAATTTGCTCTGCCGTATTTCAGAATATCTTGATTGCCTTCCGGTAGGGCTATTGCATTGTAGCCGATACTTCGCAAAGCGGCGGCGAATAAATTAGCGGCTAAATCACCCATAGAAGGAATGAGAATATCAATACTTTTATCGTTAAGTTTCAGTTTTTCGCCGTCAGATGAAATGAAAAATGCGTCTGTCTCTGTAATTTGAATATCTGCGGGTGAATATTCGTTATCAATATTATCATCAAGATTAGCACTAATTTTACGGTAATTCTTTATAATGTCAAGGGCGGCATCAATACGTGTATTTATACCTGCGTCCGCCGTGTGTCCGTCAAGTTCGAGCGTTAGCGATGGCTTTGTACCCATAATGGTACGGAAAGTAGTAAGCAACATCGAATCGGGACCGCAAGAAAAATTGGAAACATAAGTAGCAAATAGTTGTTTTTCACGTTCAACAATTTTAGTGGCTTTAAGAATCTTTTTACCACCTTCCCAATACTGATTATCATCAATAGTTTCATTTGTATAATTCAGCATATCATAAGGAATAACATAAATTCCACGCGAAGCGAATTTACGGGGAATACCTTTGTTAGCAAATTCGGTGAAGGAATTATATGGACGTCCAATGAGGACAATGGCAAATTCATCGGGATTATTACGAAGGAATTTGAGGAACTCATCGCCCATACGGAATAATTCATTAGTGAAATCGCGTTGCATTTTAACTGCTTTACGATAGGCGGCGATTGCCCTATCTCTATTGATGCCCATTTGTTCGGCAATATCAACAAACTTGTTTTCTTCTACTTCCCAACCTTTGGAGAAATTTAAGAAAGGAGTGAAAATCTTTTTTCCTTTCAATTCCTTTTTGTATGCTTGTTTCAGATAGAAAGGCTCGCCACTCACGAAAACGCAGGTACAATTGAAATCAAGCCGCTGTTCTGTCTCTCCTTCAACGTGCATCTCAAATATTTCGGGTACGAAAAGATAATCGTACTTTTTGGTAAGTAGATTTTTGAATAAACAGAGTGATACCTGAGCCGGATAACAGAAAGAAGTCATTTCGTATTCCAAACCTTTTTCGTCTGCTTCGTCAGGCATAACTACTTTGAAACCAAGCTCAGTAAAGAAATTATAGTAGAGAGGATATAATGTTAATGTATGGAATGATTGATTGATGCCAACAACAGGAGCATTAACGGGAATCTGACGGACGGGTGCATATTTGCCGAACATTAGTTCGTTTCGTTTCTGTACATAATCATATTCGCTTGCGTCAATATTGATTTTCTTAACGAGATTATAATATTTATTGCAAGCACCGCCGAATGGATATTTATTGCCATTGACGACAATATTGGAAATAGTGCAACGCAGGTCGCATTTTTCTTTTCCACCCATACAAATAAACGGTTTTTTATATTTCACTTCACGTTCGGCTAATTCATTTAAATCGAAGATTTTTTTATTCATTAGTCCGAGTTCAATTTTTTCCTTTACATCAAGAGCAACACCGAAGGCGCCCATAAGTCCCGGGTCGGGTGGGACAATAATATCCACACCGGTAAGAGCCGCCATAGCAATAGGGATAGATTTATTATAGCAAACGCCGCCCTGCATAAATACCTTTGAACCTACCGCACGGTTGCCTTTCACACGGTTTACGTAATTCATACAAATAGAATAGACAAGACCGGCGATGATATTTGTCTTGCTGATATTTTCGTTCTGAGCGGTTTTTATATCGGAGCTAATGAAAGCGGCGCATTGGTCGCTAAAATTTGGAGGCTTGTCCGCCGCCATAGCAATTTTTTCAATATCTTTAACATCAACACCGAGCGATTCGTAAGCGGCTTCTTCAATGAATGACCCTGTACCCGCTGAGCATGCTTCATTCATAGCATAGTCGGCAGGTACCTTATTAATGATATATGTATATTTGGCGTCTTGTCCGCCAATTTCAAAAATAGTATCAACATCAGGAGCAAAATAAACGGCGGCTGTTGCATGTGCTACAATTTCATTTATTATGCCGTCTGTTAGAGCGTGGAGACCAGCTATTTGTCTGCCGGAACCAGTAGTACCCAATCCGATTATTTGGACATTATCAGGAATTTGTTCGAGTAATTTGCGGTAGCAATTTCTAACCGCTTCAATAGGATTACCAAATGTATATAGATATACGGAAGCTACTATAGCATTTGTTTTGTAATTAATCAGAACGGCTTTTGTTGTAGTCGAACCAACATCAAGTCCGAGAATGAGTATGTCGCCGGCTTTTGCAATAGTATGTTCCTGTGTTTTGAATGAAACTTTTTCCTGAAATTTGCTAAGCGGCTCGTGAAAAATAAACGAGCTTTCGCTATCATCGAAAATGTTTTCAAATTTATCAATATCTCTTACTTGATGATTGATAGCATAGAGAGCGGCACCGAGAGCTTCAAAATATGTAGCTTCGTTCGGAATAAGCAAATCACTATGTTTGCTGCGTATATAATTAATTACACCTTTATTCTTAGTAACACCGCCGACCAAGAGGATTTTCCCCTCCTGCACTTTTTGCAATAGTTCCTCGACCTTATCCGCCATCATCATAGCAAGCCCGGAGGTAACCTCTGCCTTAGGTACTCCTTTATTCAAAGCGTGTGTACAATCGGATTTGCAAAAAACAGAGCATCTGCCGGACACCTTATACGGCTCAACATTATCATCAAGAGTACTGACTTCATCAATGGATAAATCCATACGCTTAATCTGTTGTAGAAAGAACTCACCTGTTCCTGATGCACATTGATTTTTCGTAATGACATTAGATATTTTACCGAGTTTATCTAATGTATAAACCATAAATGTTTCACCGCCAAGAGATGCGATAGCCGTAAAATCATCGTTTTCTTTTGCAATATATTTAAAGGCAAGTTCTGTGGCTTCCGGTTCGGAAATAGTAGTAAGTCTAATAAATTTTCTAAACTTTCTTCCGGTAATAACAGTAGGGAATTTTTCGGGATTGAACTTGCGAATATTATCCACAAGAACTTGTTTTGGTTCGCCATTGTGTGGAATAGAAAAATGTTCGTCAACCATTACGGTACTACCCTTATTAGCAAGACGAACAAATGATATTGTCGAGGCACCAAGACAAATGCCAATAAAATAATTCTGCATAGCAAACATAGACCGATTAACTATCGAACGGCTTCCCACTCCTTAGAGACCGAACGATTTAGAAACATAACAGACAAAGAATTAATAACCCAAGACGATACTATTCTGATATAACCGAATTTCCTAAAACGGCGCGGCGACTCCAGAACAACAATATCTTTAACAAAACTAATTTTTCCAACTTTGCTAATTCTTCTGAAAAAATCAAAATCCTCGCCGGCAGTAAGCAGAGAATTGTATCCACCGACTTCCTTGAAAACTTCTGACATAACAATTTGACATTCTCCGCGCCCCATACCCATACCGATTTTATTCAATATTCTGACGTAAAAATTATGTACAGTGTAAAACAGTGTGTCTTTGAATAATTTTTCGGAAGGAGCAACAGATACAGTGCAGGCAAAAGCGGAATAATTTTTATATTTGGATTTACTCTCTTTAAGACCGGAAATAAAATCAAAGAAATAATCGGGATTAGCAGGGACGGTATCTCCGTTAATAAATACCAGAATATCACCATTAGCAATTTCCGCTCCTTTGTTTCTTCCCTCTGCGATAGTCTGTCTTCTCTCGTCTTTATGAATAATAATTCTATCAGCAAATTTCTCTGCAATTTCAATAGTACGGTCGGTACTGCCGCCATCACTTACAATGAGTTCGACATTATATTTTCTTCGCAAATCTCTGGTATAGACCGATAAAGTTTGTTCTAGGATTTTCTCCTCCATATAAACGGGAACAACAACGCTAATCAAAGGTTGTGAAAAAACTTTCTTTTTCGGGATAAATTCAATTTTATCGTTTTTTAATGATTTCCCGTTTTTGTGTTCCGTCTTTTGTCCTGTATTTAGAGTGCGTTCAGCCAATTAGTTTCAATTTTGTTAGTAATAAATTGTAAAATTAATATAAAAATTCGAGAAAAAAGATTAATTTTTATTAAATAATGCGTTAAAATTTTATATTGATTGGAAATAATATATAAAAATAAGTTCCTCTATCGCTTATTTGCAAAGTAGGTGCAGGTAAGAACCTAAACATATTGATACTTTGCTTCACCCAATTCCAAAAGCTACCGCCGTCCGGCAATAATTTAACAAGATTATAATCCAAGCCGATGAAAAGACTTCTATTGCCGTAGGCATCTTTTGAAAATGGTAATGAAATAGTCTTGTCGCATTTCGGATTAGGAGTGCATAGACTAAATACACCGTAGCCGAGGGAGAGTTCAAGCCAGTCGGGCCAATAAGGTTTTGCATTTTTTGGAAGTAAATTATGCACATTGAGAGATAGCCAAAATGTCTGGGCGCTGTAATCATCAATAAATGAATCGTGAGGCTCTCTATGCTTTTCGCCAATCCAAGAAGGTTCGACATACAAGAATTTAGGAGTAATATTCTCCAATGCAGGGACATAATGTTGCAACAAATGGAAAGAAGCACCAGCAAAATCAGCATAAAAATCAGTAGGTGAAAATCCAAAATCCAAGCTGAAACCGTCCAAGACTTCGACATAACTGGTATAAAGAAATCCGAGAGCAGAACCCGTAATAGTACCCATATCCCAACTAAAACCCATAGTCATTAGGACTTCCGAGAAGAAATACGAAGTGGCATAACCACCGAAAAAATGCCCGGCTTTGTCTAAAGCCCAAGTCCATTGCCAATCTTCCTGAATATGAAAAGGACCTGTTTTCTTCCAAATAGTGTTTTGTTGCATCTGATGTTGGACAATAAATATGGCAGAAACAGAAGTTCCCAATAAAATTGCAGAAATTGGCTTGATTTTTGTTGTGATGTACGGTTGACTGCCGTCAATGAGCCAACGGCGTTCACCGGCGAAAGTAAATTTGTCTATCGGGGTAACCGGAAAATCAGTTTTTTGAGCCGATAATGCTTTCGCTATTGAGTCGCTTATTGCAAGGCTGTCATTTGATATTTGGAACGAGTTTGCATTTGTCAAACTTAATGTTGCAAATATTAAAATAAATATGTATAATTGTTTGTGCATATTATTTGAAATTGTAAAAGTTTGCAAATTAAAGGATAAAATTTAGCTTTCAAAATTAAATACGCATTTATTATATGAGCGAAGAGAAAGATATAGGTAATTTATTACGAAATGCCAGAGAAAGTCTTAACCTAACACTAAACCAAGTGAGCGATAAGACAAAAATACGTCCGCATATTCTTGAGGAAATTGAGAATGGCAATTATTCCGTATTGCCTCTGCCCTATCTTTTGGCTTCGGTAAAAACTTATGCAAAAATCCTTAGATTGCCACAAGAAGATGTAGAATCGCTAAATAATTATATCAAAACGAAGGCAGGAGTAAAAGAAGAAAAAGTATATAATATTCAAAAAAAGAATGAGCGAATTGATATAAAGGACAAGAGTCATAGAATAAAATTAGGGAAATATGAATTAAATTTAAAGACATCAAATATAATTAATTATTTGATATATAGTGCTTTGGGGCTGACTGCCATTGTCCTGCTATATGTAACCTTTTTTATGAATGAAAACGAACCTCGTAATTTTTCCGGTGAACTTGAAAAAGGACCTGACACAACTGTTATTGAAAATGTAAATGACGACCTCGAATCTTTCTTTGCCAATAAGGATAGTATTATCCTCGAAGCAGTCGGTATTGACACTGCTTGGATGAAAATTGTTATTGACGGAAAGAAAGCATCGCAAGTAACTTTTTATCCCGAAACAGAGAGACGTTGGTCTGCCAAAGATTTCTTTTTGCTTTCAATCGGTAACGAGGGTGCTATTAGATTTAGAAGAAATGACGTTGAATTGCCTCCATTCGGAAAACGCGGTACTGTTATTAGAAATATAAAAATAACACGTGATAATATTAAAATTTCCTCATCACCTTGGGGAACTGACAGTACGAGACGAAGAAAAAGAAAAGTCGAAGACAAGAAACCTAAAAAGGAAATTCTATTTCTCGAACCATCAAATGTAAAACCTGTACCTTCTAAAATTAAAAAATAACTATATACTGCTTTTCACAATATCGTGAAGTCGAATAATTCCAAGTAATTTATTATCATTATCTACAACAGGTAGAACGTTTATCTGTGTTTTTCTGTTTTCCATAATAGAAAGTGCTTCGCCAAGTAATTTATCAGATGAAACGGTAATAGGATTTTTTGTCATCAAATCTTTTGCTTTTAAATCAGCAAATTCATCATATTTATATAGCACTCGGCGCACATCACCATCAGTAATGATACCGGATAATTTATTATTATTATCAACCAAGCATACGCAACCAAGCGTTTTCTCGGTAATTTCAATAACGGCTTCTTTGAAACTGGCATTTTCGGTAAGAAAAGGTAATTTATCGCCTGTGTGCATCAGGTCTTTAACAGTAAGAATTAGATTGCGCCCAAGCTGACCCAAC
>CAZOOR010000083.1:0-8480 GCA_964581505.1 uncultured Hyphomicrobiales bacterium | reverse complement strand
GTTTTGCAAAAAACGAAATTTTTATTCTTATAAGTATGCAAACTAATACGAATAAAGGAATTTAAAAAGTTTTTGAGTGTGTAATTTTGCTTTGTTTAAGGCAATATGGAACAAATACTATTAGACTATTTTATAATATTTTTGATTCTGCGATTTTGTAGAAAAAAATATATTAAAATATGCAACCAAATTGGGATTAATGGAACTATTAATTTATAAGAGATCTATAATACAATTTAATTTTATGTAAAACTAAATGTTTTTTAACAATTGAAGGAGTTTTTATGAAAAACACATCTACAAAATCCGCAAATAAAATGTTGCTGCGGATAGCTATTGCTTTCGTTATGCTGTTTTCGTTGTTTATAACGACCGAAACAGCAAAATCGGACATTAACCCTTATTGTAACCCGTATAACCGATATCTTTATAACGGATACATTAGAGGTGTTCACTTTTATAATACAGACGGAACAAAAGATTGGGCTAATTCTTCCGGTTATAGCTTTTATTCTTATGTAGTTGATTATACAAATGCCGATTTTAAAGATATTCTATGGTCTAATGGTGACGTTGTCAATTTGACCATTTATGTATATGCCGGTTCTTATTCTTCCGTAAATATTTGGGTTGATTGGAATAATGACGGCGATTTTTCGGATAGAGGTGAGTTAGTATTTCAACCAAGACATTCCTATAGAAGTGGGAATTATAGTTATTCCGGAAAATTTACTATACCTCCAACTGCTGCACCAGGGAAACATAGAATGAGAGTAAATGGTGGATATTATTTCTATGTTGAATATTATAATCGTACAAGTAATGGGTGTCGCGCATTAAATTACAACGAATACGAAGATTATACATTAGTTCTTGCACCCAAGAATGATGCAGGTATTACGAGTATTAATGCTCCGGCAGCAAATTTTAATTCTGACGACCCACAGGACGTAGAAGTTACAATTAAAAATTTCAGCAAGTTAGAACTGCACGAAGCAGATATTTATTGGTCTGTTAATGGTGTACAGCAGGGAATGTATCATTGGACAGGTTCTCTTGCCAAAGATGCTACCGATAGAGTAACAATAGCTACTGGACAGACTTTTACTCCTCAAGATCCTTGGGACCCGTTTGTGTTTGAATCTTGGACTGATGGTGGTTCCTTGATTGGTGAAGACGCTGCGGCAAATGCCAGCAATGACGGTAATCCAAATAATGATAGAGTAAAAGCTAATATTACTTGCGTATTGAACGATGCAGGATTTGTCAGTGCAGACCCGATGTTGCCCTTAGATTATGGTGAAAATGATGTAGTTCTTAGAATTAAAAACTATGCTCCGAAGCCGCTATCAAGAGTAACAATCAATTATAGCATTGATGGTATTGCTCAAATGCCCTATACTGCTACATTTAATCCTCCGCTGAACAAAGGCGAAACAGCAGATGTTCTTTGTGGTACTTATTTCTTTGGTGCTGGTAACCGTGCCTATGTCATTGAAGGTGAAACATCGAATCCGAATGGCGTAGAAGACCAAGTTCCTGCAAATGACGCAGGACGCTCGGAAGTTTATAAAGCACTTCAGGGTGGTACATATACGGTTGGACCAAGAGAGTCGGATTATGAGAATTTAGAAGATGTAATGCGATTTATCAATTATTGGGGATTAGCCGGTCCTGTTACTTTCTTAATTAGAGAAGGTTCATACTATTCCAGTTTTGTATTAAAACCTAAGAGTGGCAGACAGTTCCCGATGACATTCGAGTCAATTACACGCAGACCTCTTGATGTAACAATTTACAATGACGGTAGTGAAAATGATTTTGTCTTCCAGTTTGATGGCTATGATAATATCATTTTCAAAAACTTATCATTTGAGGCACCAGGCGTATTTTTTGACTTTTTAAATGGTAATAACAATATATCCTTTGATAAGTGTGTATTTAATGCCGCTGGTGGTCCCAAAATGCTGGGTATGACAACTGGTGGTGATATATTCTTTATTGAAGGTGCTGTATCCGGTTTAAACATTAGTAATTCAACATTCAATAATGGTTTGTCATCAATCCATGCACCTGATTTAGAAAATCTGAATTCATTGTCAAACTGGGATATTCATGATAATGAATTTAACAGTCCTAGTTATGGATTTATTGATTTAGCACATAATCCTGCAAGTTACCTTTCTTTTATGAATAATGTATTTAATGGAAATAGAAATCCTTTCGGAATTCTCGCTTTTGCCGCAATGAATATGATGGTTACTAATAACAGATTTAACGGTATTAGCTCTCACAGAGGTGGACTAGGTGCCGCTATTTTAATGGGTGATATAAGTTTAGGTGCGAGGAAAACAAGTAGCGTTTATACCGGAATAAATGAAATTAAAGGAAATACCATTACCGTTGCAAATGCTCATGGTATTGAGATTGCTTCCGGTAATAATTTCTTGGTGGAAGATAACATTATTAGTGGTAGTGCTTCTAATTACACAGTTGACCAAAAGTATGCCGGTATCTTGGATGTTTCAAGTGTCGGTTCTGTCATTCACAGAAATACAGTCAGCGTTAATGATATGGATGGTATTTATTCATTTAAATCAAATGGAACCAATATATCTTATAATAAAGTTACTGCTTCTGCAATGACAAAAGATATTGTTGGTGGAATTCGTATTGAAAGTGTTAGCAGAGCAACTGTTGCTGATAATGCAGTTGCCGTTAGTGGAACTGTTGCAGGTATTGTTAATAATTTCGTAGCAAATATTGAATACATTTATAATTCAGTATCAGTTAACGGTAGAGCTCCTGCATTCTTCGTTGACCAAACACCTCCTGCCGATGAAGGTGAAGGCGAAGGCGAAGGTGAAGGCGACTATGGTGATGGCGGTACCGGTCCCTTATTCAGAAGTGGTAAAACACAAAATGATGTACAGCTAATTGCTGATGCCGGTGAAATTGTTCTACATAGGAATATTTTCCAGCAAAATGCTAATGGCTTAGCCGGTGTAATTATTGATGAAGGTAATCCTATTGTATCGGACTACAATAACTGGTGGACTGCCGATTTAAATACTATGAGATATAATGGTACTCTAATGACTTTTGCCGCTTATCAAGCCGCAAGTACGCTTGATGAACATTCAAGCAATGTCCAAGCAATGTTTATGAGTCCTACTGACCTTAGATTGACAGAAGTCAATGCAGACTTGTATTATACAAGACAAATGTTTGGTGGTACAAAATTCAATAACTTTGAAGAAAATGATTTGTCAGGTACAGCCAGAACGCGTACATTCTACAAAGGTGCATATTCAATGTATCCGACTATTGAGATTGCTCAAGAACCAAAAGATATTGTTGATTGCTTTGGAACAACCGAGCATGCATTTGTCGTAATTGCTAATGTTGATTATAATGCTGAATTAACTTATCAGTGGTACAAAGACGGCGAAGCTATCTTTGAAGAAACCGGACCGATTTTATACATCAACGACCCGTTAGATTATGAAATGGGAGCAATTTATCGTTGTAAAGTTATGGGAACCGGCGAAGCTGATGACATGTGGACACGTCCAGCAATGCTTTATACGTTACGTCCGACCGAGATTACGCGTCAGCCTAATAATATAAGAATTGATTTGGGCGATGTAGCTACATTCGAAATTGATATGCACATTTATAAAGAAGCACCGTCAATGTATCAACCCGATATTCAATGGTACAGAGGTACTGTTGCATTGCAGGAAAATGATAGAATAGCGGGTGTTAATTCTTCGATGATGACAATCAGAGACGTCCAGCCCGATGATTTAGGCGATGATTATTATGTAATTATTTCCGGTCAGTGCGGTAGTGACCAATCCGATAATATTACATTGTCCGAAATACCGGCATTAACAGTAGAAGATTTGCCGGCAACAACAGACGTATGTAAAGGTAGTGATGCTTCGTTTACAGCTAATGCTACATCATCTGTTGCTGGTGTTACAATTACATACCAGTGGTACAAAGATGGAACTGCTTTAGAGAATAATGCAAAGTATGCAGGCGTTACAGCGGCAACAATGATTCTCACAAAAGCAGAAAACGATGATGCAGGTGATTACCAATGTGAAGTAATATTAGAAAGCTTTGACAAGAAAACTACTAATGCTACTAAATTAGTTGTCAAAAATGTACCGACTATTAAGACAGACTTACAGAAGGATTTATCTGTAAAAACAGGTGAAAAATTAACATTAACAGTTGAAGCCGAAGGCGATGCTCTTACATATCAATGGTACAAAGATGGTAAGGTAATAACAGGTGCTACTGAAGCGACTTATGAAAAGGACAAAGTATCAACAACAGACGAAGGTACATACAAAGTTAAAGTAACAAATAACTGTGGTGATATTGAGTCCGGTGAATGTGTTGTTAGCGTTACGACATTTGTAATTATGGGAGTTGATGGTGAAGCAGGCGAATTGATTTTAAATCAAAATGTGCCGAATCCATTTTCAACAATATCCAGAATTGCTTTTGTAATGCCGGAAGCCGGTCAGGCAAAATTGGCTATAACAAATGCAAACGGAAAAGAATTGGCGGTTATCGTTGATGGTTCCGTATCAGCAGGATTAAACCAATATAATATTGATGCAAATGCTTTGAACTTGTCATCAGGTGTTTATTATTACACATTGACAGTAAAAGGCAATAGCGTAACAAAGACAATGGTAATTGTTAAATAAAGTAATATTTAATGATTTGATAAAAAGTCGGACTGTTTTTCAGTCCGGCTTTTTTTTATTTATACCATAATAAATAAATAAACAAGTAAATATCAAGAACATAGTTCAAATTGTAAGTACATTAAAAATATTTATATATCAATGAAAATAATTAGAATATAATATACCACATAGTATAGGAATATAGTAAATAACGGATGATACAAGGAATATGTAGGTATTAATACCGTAATAAATAATAAAAGCAACATAAGAATTACACAAAAATTAAAAAAAATACAAGATTAATGTAACAAAATAATATTTTATTAGTTATTATTCTTGTTATTAATAATTAGTTTGTTTTTTTAATTAGTGTGGAGTACTTATGAAGAATTTTGTAACACAAACCGTAAAAGGGCGTCTTTTACGGCTAACTTTTATGTTTATAACAACGTTAGTGTTGGTGATGTCTGTCAATACCGGCATAGCGGCAGACTATCCTGGCGATTATTGCATGCCCGAATGTGATGGTTCGAAATGTTTTATTGATGAATTGCATATTTATAATAAGGTAAATAAAATTGACTATTGGAATAAAAGTGGGTATAATTCGAAGGATAAAGGAGTAAAACCATTTGATTATACGAACACTAAGTTTAAAAATGCAGAGTGGCAACCCGATAATAAAGTAAATTTTTATATAAAAGCCGGTGGTAAAAATGGAAAAGAAGCGTTTTATATTCGAATTTATATTGATTGGAATAAAGACGGAGATTGGGAAGATACAGGAGAGGTCGTTTTTAATGCAGGTGATAAATACAAGGATACTACAACATCTTCTTTTGATATTCCAAAAGATGTAAAGAATGGCCAATATATTATGCGATTTTATATTATTTATGCTGGTGATTTAGATAATTTTAAGGGACCTTGTACTAAAGATAGAAACGGAGAAGTTGAAGATTATACATTAACTGTAAAGAAAAAAAGTAAAAAAGATGCAGGAATTACAAAGTTCTTTACGCCGGAAAATCTATTTAATTCGGATAATCCACAAGATGTTGAAGTTGAAATCAAAAATTTCGGCGAAGTTAAACTTCTCGAAGCGGATATTTATTGGTCGGTAAATGGTATCCAAAAACCTGTTTATCATTGGAAAGGTGAATTGGAAAAAGGAAAGACAGAGAGAGTAAAAATTGCGACTACTCAAACATTTACACCGAAAGCACCTTGGAAACCCTTTAAATTTGAAGCTTGGACAGATGGTAATTCTTTAGTTGGTGAAGATAAAGATGCAAACGAACTGCCTGATAGAGATAGTAAAAATGATAAAGTGGCTGCTGATATTAGCTGTATTAAAAATGATGCTGGATTTGTAAATGCACGCGCAATGTTGCCTTTGGGATATGGTGAGAATGATATTGTATTAACAATTACAAATTATGCACCAATGCCCCTAGCGAGCGTTACAATTAATTATTCAATAGATGGGATAGCGCAAACGCCCTATCATGCCAAATTTGATACTCCACTAAATAGAAATGAAACAGCAGATGTTGTTTGTGGTAAATATTTCTTTGGAGCAGGAAATCGCTCTTATACAATTGAAGCCGCGACATCTGAACCTAATGGTGTTCCTGACGAAATACCTACTAATGATGCCGGTAGAGATGAGGTATTCAAAGCTCTTGAAGGTGGCGTTTATACTATTGGTCCTCGTGAATCCGATTATCCTGATATTGAATCGGCTATGCGGTTTGTTAATTACTGGGGATTAGCCGGACCTGTTACTTTTTTAATTAGAGAAGGTTCATATTATTCCAGTTTCGTACTTGCTCCTCCGAGAAATATTCAATTTCCTATTACATTCGAATCTATCACGCATCGTCCAATAGATGTTATTGTTTATAATGATGACTCGAAGAATGACTATATTTTCCAAATTAATGGTTATAATAATGTTATCTTTAGAAATTTGACGTTCGAAGCACCCGGTATATTTTTCAATTTTATGGGCAATGTGTCAAATCTAACTTTTGATAAGTGTATATTCAATGCGGTTGCAAAGAAAGCGAAAATGCTTGCTCCTGCTAATGATAAAGAAATATTTTCAATTAACGGCAATGTTACAGGTCTTGAAATTTCCGATTGTAAATTTAATGGCGGCAAATATGCAATTTATACACCAAAACAGGAAAATGCAACTAAACAGACAAATTGGAATATACATAATAACGAGTTTATGAATAATTCCAATATGTTCATATATTTCGAGAGTAACTTTGCCTCACAGTGCCAATTTAATGATAATGTATTTGATGGTAGTAATGCCGTTGGTGGTATTATTATGACAAACGGAAGCGGCAATATAATTAAAAAGAATAGTTTCACCGGTTTTACAGGTGGTAATGTTATTGCAGTTGGCAATGTTGGTGATGCAAATTCTACTAAAAGTGCAAATGAAGTGATAGCCAATACGATTACTTGTAGTAATGGTTTCGGTATTACGAATTTTTCAGGTAAAAACACAATAATTAAAAATAATGTTATTAGTGCATCTGCCGATAAGTATGATTCAAAGCATAAATATTCCTGTATTCTTGATTTAAATGGCAAGTACAGTACTATTAGGGATAATAATATCTCTATTAATAATATGAATGGTATTCATCTGCTTGGAACGATGGGGACAAAATTGGCATATAATAAATTGAATGGTACGGCGGCTGAAAATAAAGAGAATATTTCCGGTATCTATATGGAAAGAACTTTTGGAACAATGATTGCAAATAATGCTGTTGGTACTATCAATTCACTAGTTCCCGTTTACGGTAAATTGATTTCCAATATGGAGTTTGTGTATAACTCATTATCAGCTAACGGTAAATCCCCGGCATTTATTATCGACCAATCTCCTGTTGTTGATGAAGGTGATGGCGGCGAAGAAGGTGATACCGAACCTCTATTGCAAAATGATAAAAAAAATCAAAGTGATAGCCAGTTGTTTGAAGTTGATAAATCAGTTGTTCTTTCAAGAAATATATTCCAGCACAATGCTAATGGTTTAGCCGCTGTTATTATTGATAATGATAAATCAATTAAATCAGACCATAATAACTGGTGGACTGCTGGTGAATTTACGGTTGATTATAACGGTACAAAAGTGAATTTTGAAAACTATCAGGCACAGAGTAATCAAGATGAACATTCCAGTAATGTAGAAGCTAAATTTATGAGTGCTTCCGACCTTAGACTTACTGCTGTTAATGAAAACTTGTATTATACAAGACAAATGTTTGGTGGTACAAAATTCAATAACTTTGAAGAAAATGATTTGTCAGGTACAGCCAGAACGCGTACATTTTACAAAGGTGCATATTCAATGTTTCCGACTATTGAGATTGCACAGGAGCCAAAAGACATTGTTGATTGTATCGGAACAACAGAGCATTCATTTATTGTAATTGCTAATGCTGATTATAATGCCGAATTATCATATCAATGGTACAAAGACGGTGAAGCTATATTTGATGCAACCGGACCGATTTTGTACATTAACGCTCCCTTGGACTATGAAATGGGAGCGGATTATAAATGTAAGATTATGGGTACCGGTGAAGCGGAAGATGTTTGGACACGTTCAGCATTACTTTATCCTCTACGTCCGACCGAGATTACACGTCAACCTAATAATATAAGAATTGATTTGGGCAATGTAGCTACATTCGAAATTGATATGCACATTTATAAAGAAGCACCGTCAATGTA
>CAZOOR010000082.1:0-8738 GCA_964581505.1 uncultured Hyphomicrobiales bacterium | reverse complement strand
AATGGATTGGTTCCGAAATTTCAAATGAGTACACTGAAATTGCAAGGGAACGACTTCTTGAATACATTAATAACAAAGAATTATTTTAATATGAATTTAGTATCTAAGGGTTCGCAAACAGCAAAAGATGGTTTTAGGAATGAAGATGATGTTGTTATCAAATTCAACAATTGGCGAAATGATGATGTAGCAAAAAATTGGTTGAATATTATGGGATACCATCTTAGAGAAATTGAATATGTTAAGGCTGTCAAAATTTCCGGTTATAAGACTGATGTTCAAGTGCAAGTAAAAATTAAAATTAAAAGCGCAATTGATGTTGAAAATTTGCAGGTGAAATTAGTCAGTAATAAAAAAGGATATAATCAAATTGACAAAAGATGGATTTCGCATTATGTTGAGATGTGGGATATTCCTAACAATGTTATTTATATACTAAAAAAATATACAGGAGAAATCAAGCCTACAATAAAAAATCCAAAAGATACGAGAAGAACATTTCTAAATGAGTTCAATAAAAAAAATCAAGAAATTGTATTGGATTGGTTTAATAGAAATAAATCATTAATTGTTAACGATATTTTGAAAGGGAGAGGAAAATTCGCAGCAGAATGGATGCTTGTGGCTCAAAAAATACATAAAAATGCTCGTTGGGTGTTAACACCAATGAATGTTGTAATTAATTATTTTGGAAATGGCGATGTCATTATTACTAAAAGAGGAAGTCTGAAAATCGGCAAAATAACAGTTCAAAGAAAAGGTGGAGACGGTGGAAGAGAAACAGCTAATATGCTCCAATTCAAGATTAATCCGGCTGAGTTATTTGATTTGTAATTAGTAGTGAATAAACTACACTACCTCTTTTCCAGATGCTCTTTCATTCGCAGCAGAAGTTCCTGTTCACGCAGAGCAATAGTAAGTAATTTCGATGATATTTTACTCAATTCATTTCTATCAAGCAATGTCATTACTTTGTGGAACGCCGCGGCTATATCGTCCCAAATATCAGACAAAATAATACCCTGAAATCAAACAATGGCAAAATCTCCCGTTAGAGTCGGTATATGCGATAGTATGGCTGGATACTCCTCACTTTGCAAGTCCTTCATCGAACGTTGCAATTGACTCTCATTAATAGTGTTTCACCTGCTATTAGGTTTATAGAAATCAAAATTTACAACACTAAAACAATGAACTCAAATCTTTTCATTTTACTCGAAAATTATTTTAAACTATTAATTAATTGACGAACAAGTGTTTATACTTTGATAATATCAGAAAAGAAAGGCATTATTACATAGCCGCCCGCCCTGAAAGCACGAAGAAATAAAAAAAGATTAAAATAACCGAATGTCCTATTAAAGATTCTTTTTGCAACACTTCTTTCAGAGGTGAACAAAAGGCAAAACAACCGATATATAACAAAATCATTCAGAATGCTGTTTTGAACAATTATAAATCATCTTGTTTAATCCTTAACAAGACGTACTGATAATCCTGTTTTCTTATATTCGTTGTTGCCCCGATACACAGCTGTACGATAACAGTATAGATGTCTATTCCAAGCAATTGTTGCATTAAACTCCGAAGATGTCCAGCAATAGGCAAACCATCTTATACTATTAAATACCCCATTAAAAGCACGATATCCACCCGGAAGACAGTCAAAACCGCTTGCCCCGAAATTGGGATTTATTTCTAAAGCACCATCATTCCATAGAGCGGCATTGCCTGCCAGCTTAGAACCTTCGTCCGTACCTCGCCAGCCGATAGCATCTGTTTGTGTCCGAGTCATACCAAGTTCTATTTCCAATGTCTTCCATTCGTCATCGGTCGGGATATGCCAACCTGCGGGGGCTAATCCACGTGGGTCGTTGACGGCATACCAATTGTACAGCTTGCCATAGGTATCATTGTTTGATTCCTCATTATTATAATAGCACCAAGCACCTGTTGTCAGGTTACTCCAATCTGTTGGATTGGTTACTTGAGGTATAGGGTCGCCGTTTCTGTAGGTAACGATATCTAAATTTTTTTTCGACCAAATTTGTGTACCGATTGTAACGGATTCTATGTTCGATGTATCGGATTTATCATCAAAGTCGGTAATAGGCGTTATCGGTTTAAGAATAGATGAAACCACCCAGACACCACCGCCGTTGATAGTTGACTTGATTTGTATATCCTTTGAGACTGTAACAGTTCTAAAAACCCCGGTAACAACAGAGCCGTTACCAACGACAACCTTGTAAGCTCCAAATTGGTTGGTTTGAACATTTGAATGAGTTTCTTTATAGACGACAGCCCCTGATTTAATTATTTCTATTGTCAACGAAATTGATTGCTTCCCCAAAATTTCGCCATTGCTGTCAAACGCTACTCCTCTATATCCGAATTTTTTAAGCGCATTTGTATTGATGCTGAAAAGTAGAACAAAGAATACTGCAATAGTTAGGAATTTATTCTTCATTTATTCACCTTTTTAAATAAAAACATTATTTTATAATATATAATAATTATCAAATATCAAACTAATCGTGAACAAGTCGCACTGAATAGCCACACTTCTTATATTCATAAAGTCTTATTACCGTGGATCTCCTGTGCGAAAGATTTCGATACCATGCACCACTGCCATTACCTGAATACTCCGAAGCTGTCCACCAAATACCCCATTCACCTATGCTTTGGAATCTAGCATTATCATAACGATATCCACCAGGGAGACCCACGAAACCACTTGTTCCAAAATTGGCATTATTTTTTAAAGTACCACTAGACCAGCGAGAAGCATTACCGGCCAACTGTGAGCCTTGGTTAGTACCTCTTTCGTTTATGGCATTGGCTTGTGCCCGAGTCATACCAAGTTCTATTTCTAATGTCTTCCATTCGTCATCGGTTGGAATATGCCAACCTGCGGGGGCTAATCCACGTGGGTCGTTGACGGCATACCAATTGTACAGCTTGCCATAGGTATCATTGTTTGATTCCTCATTATTATAATAGCACCAAGCACCTGTTGTCAGGTTACTCCAATCTTGTTCATTTGCTACTTGTGGTATCGTATCACCATTTCTGTAATGAGAAACAGCCAAGTTCTTTGTTTTCCATACTTGGCTTCCTATTGTTACCGATTCCGGGTATGGACGGCCTCCGCTAGTACTAGTATCGCTAAAATCAGTTATTGCTGTTGTCGGTTTTAATATTGTGGATACCACCCAGACGCCACCACCCTTAACAGCCGATTTTATTTTCATATCCTTTGTAGCTGTTACATTCGCAAGATTACCGCTTTCTACTGTACCTGTACCAATTTTTATTATGTAAGCCCCGAATTGGTCGGTTTTTACATTCACATGATTTTCCTTATAGACAACACCGCTAGTCTTTATTATTTCTATTGTTAGTTCAAGTAACTTTTGGTTAGCCATTATCTCACCGCTCGAATTAAATGCTATGCCTCTATACCTAAATTTTGTAAGCGAATAAGTGTCTATACTAATAAATACAAAGGTTACTAATAACATTATAAGTAATTTACTCTTCATAATTTTACCTATCTTAAATAATTCGATATCTATATTTGTAATATACATAATATATTAATTTTTTACAAATATTTATTGAAAAAGATATTGACTGGTAAAACAATCCACATACTACTACAATTTAAATAGTTTTTTACTTATGTTCTAATAATTGTAATTACTAATTATAGATAAGAAAACAATAAACTACACTATCTCTTTTCCAGATGCTCTTTCATTCGCAGCAGAAGTTCCTGTTCACGCAGAGCAATAGTAAGTAATTTCGATGATATTTTACTCAATTCATTTCTATCAAGCAATGTCATTACTTTGTGGAAAGCCGCGGCTACATCGTCCCAAATATCAGCGGTAATCATAAATTCGGCTCCACATTTGTAGAGGAAGTTATCATTTGTCAAATCACCGGCTGAACGAAGGAAATTTCCATAAATCTTACGATAGCATCCGCCACCCGTACTACCGACTTTATCAATCATTGTAAAAGCATCATAAGCGGCTTTGTGTAGCATATTGTCATCTATATCTACCCATTCGAGGACTTTTTGCGAAAACAGCTCAATGCCTTCTATTCCTATGTTCTTAATATTGTTGCCGACCATATTATCAACGTTCCTAATGATAGCAAATTTAATAATAGCCGGAGTGATTTCCTGCCAAGTATTGAAATCGAAAGAGAGCCAGCGGTTGTGAGGCGGCTGGTGTTTCTCTTTTGATGAGCGGGCAAGAATAAGATTGTCATAAGAAACTATATGATAATCATCAGGCTGTTCGAGACGGCTCATTGTGATTTTATATCCTTTTGAATCTCTGTCTGAAACATAAAAAATTTGTTGTTCATCATCATATCCGAATACGACAACCGTATGCGCCCCGAAATGGTAGAAATCGGGAATTTTCAAATAGGGCAAATATGCAACATCTGTGTAAACAATAACAGGAATACCCTCATCTAACAATTTAATTAATGAGTCAAATGCTTTTTTCTTGCTGACAATTTCCTTTATTTTGATTTTTATTCCAAGAGAATCAGCCAGATTTTTTTCAAAAGTACGAGGCTGAACTCTTCCGTAGATATGCGGGATTTGGTTTTGTCTAATATCAGTAAAGTTGAAATCAAGAGCCGAAGCCAATCCGAAAATCAACTCCTCATTAATTTCGTAGCCGTAAAATTTAAGAATCTTACGCAAAGAATTTGTAGCAGAATGATAGCCTGCAAGCGGCTTAAATTTATTTATAAGCTTTTTCATTTTATCGAATTTAAACAATGAGAATATTGCAGAAATAAAATAATGAAAAAAGTTCTAAATGCTAAATAATAACTATACCCCTGTAACACTCGTGTTGTTATTGGAAATAATTTGAGCGGCTTTTTTGCCACTGATAGCGGCACTTTCAATAGTTGCCGGCAACCCGGTATTCGTCCAATCGCCTGCAAGTAGCAAATTTTTGATTGATGTGATTGGTTCGGGACGTAATCGCTCTGTCTCGGTGGTTGCGGCAAATGTAGCAAACCTGTCTTTGAGCACTTTTGAATGCCGCAGTTCCACACCGGCAAATTTCGGGAAACAATTGATGATTTCATCAAAGCATTCTGTAGCAAGTTGTGTCGGAGGCATTTTCGCTAACTCATCTGCACCGCTTATTGTAATATTGAGCATTCCCGGATATTTTGTGATAATGGAATTAGGCGATGAGATGAAATTACGCCTATTGAAAAGCCATTGCGATTTAGTGCCGAGCATTGCAGTGAAATCAGGTGTTTGAATATGTTTATCCAACCATAAGTAAATATTAATTATTGTTGAATAGTTGAATTGCATAAGGAAATTAAAATCGTTCTTTTGAAAATCGGAAGGAAGCATTTTATATAGTACCGGTGCTTGGACTGTCGAAATTACTCTGTCCGAGTAAATTTTTTCACCGTTATGCAGTACTATTCCAATTGCTTTTCCATTATCAACGAGTATATTTTTTACCGGTGAACGGAAGTGCAAATCTCCCCCATTCCTTGCAAACCAATTTTCAAACGGTTGCAACAAAGCAGACAATTCACAAGTAGGAAGCAGCAGATTGGATGCGGCACCACCTGCAAAAAAAGCACGTTCCAAAACTTCAATTAATAGAGTAGCGGCAATATGTTTTGGACGGGCATTCATCACCGCAAGAATAAGAGGCTCCCAAAATACAGAAATGACTTCATCTCCCTGATGTTCATTTTTTAATAAATCATAACAAGAGAAATCGGCAGAGGCAATACGTTTCAGTTTCAATTTAACGAAGAAAGAAATTAGTTGGAATTTAGAAGTCAAAGAAAGAGCATCAAATTTGAACAATCCGGCTATGAAACCCAAATCCCCGGCAAAGCCGGTAGGAGCAAGCAAATATTGCTTACCGTCCTGTTGTGCATAATGTACATTTAAACCATCGCTTGACTTTAGATAAGTTGAAGTACCAAGTTCGTTTAATAATGACATAAATTCCGTATAAGCACCGGAAATCAAATGCTGACCATTATCAATCACTTCACCGGAATCGGTATGCGAAATTGAGAACAATCTACCACCTATTGATTTGCGAGCTTCAAATATGTGCACATCAAACCCACTCTTAACGAGATGTGATGCGGCTGTTAAACCTGCAACGCCGGCACCTATTATGATGACTTTTTTACTCAATCCAACCTAATTAATTTATAAAACAGAAAATTAGCAAATCATATTTTTTAAATTTAATAAAAATATTCGTAATTTTGTAATCTTTGCGGATGTGGCGGAATTGGCAGACGCGCTAGACTTAGGATCTAGTGGGGCAACCCGTGGGAGTTCGAGTCTCCCCATCCGTACAAATTTTTAAATAATTTCGACTGGAAAACAAATTGGAACACAAAGTAACAGAAAAAGAACATTGGGAGAGACAACTTGATATAACTGCAACACGCGAAGAAATCAAGCCCCAATTGGACAAAGCGTATCAAGAAGCAAGACCCTACATTACACACAAAGGATTTAGAAAAGGTCAAGTACCGATTAATTTAATTAAGAAATTGTATGGTAAGCAAATCGAAGGCGATGCTTATGGCGATATTGCAAATGAACTATTTAATAAAGTTCTGCAAGAGCAAAAATTGTCATTTATCGGCGAACCGAAGCTAACTAATATTGATAACCAAAAGGATACAATTACATTTACTTTTGCTTATGAAGTAATGCCGGAATTCGATTTGGCAAATTATCAGGATATTGAGATTGATGAGCCGATACATTTGGTAACGGACGAAGAAATTGAAAAGGAAATCGAGGAACTATGTATCAACAACGGTACTTTAGCACCTGCCGAACAGATTACCGATGAACTGCATATTGCGCACGTAACAATTACGGAAATTGATGAAGCCACAGGTCTGAAAGTCGAAGGTACAGAATCACAGGAAACGGACTTTTTCTTGCATTCACCTTATGTTACTCCGGATTTGAAAGAACTCTTGCTAAATCTAAAAGAGGGTGATAATTTCAATTACAAACCGGCTGATGAAGACCCGGCGGCTCCACGTAAAACATTCAATATCAAAATCGATAAAGTTCTGAAATTAGTACCTGTCGAGCTGACTGATGAATTTATTAAGGAATATACACAAGGCAAGTTTCTTACCCCCGATGAATATAGAGAAGAAATCGGATTCAAGCTACAGGAAAAATGGAATGATAAAAGTCGCGAGGCAATGGAAGAACAACTCGTTAAAAAGATTACCGATATGAATGATTTTGATGTTCCGAAAGGTCTGCTTTGGCAAGTAGTCGAGGGAATGACGGAGGACTTGAAAAAACAATATAAAGATATTCCGAATTTTCAAAATGTTACGGCAAAGGATATGTTCAATGACTTGGAGCCATCTGCTACTTTCCGTTTGAAATGGGAAATCCTTAGAGCAAAAATAATTGACAAAGAGAAATTGGAAGTCGAAGACTTTGACCTCGACCAAATGGTTGAAGAGCAAGCCAAACAGCGAAATAGTAATCCTGATAAAATAAGAGAAGAATTGAAGAGCAATCAAAACATTATGGGACAGATATTGTACAAAAAAGTTATTGATTTGCTTCTTGATTATTCGGTTACTCATGAAGTGGAATTCGACGAACACGGTCATTATCACCCGGAGGAACAGGAAAGCGAGTTATATGATGCCTATGCTCCCGAAGAAGAAAGCGAACAGAAAGATGAGAAAGAAAAGGAATAGTATTTACTAAATCAGTTAATCCCCAATTACTCTATTGTGATTGGGGATTTTTTATTATTCGGTGAATATTGCTTACTATTTAATCTTAAACAAAACCAAGTAACTTGAACCTATATATCGTTTGCCCTTGGAACGCTTTTTGACCGGCGGCTGATGAACGGTATCTGTTATTGGGCTAGCTTTTATTTTGATTTTCTTTTCCTTTGCACCATTTTTAACAAAAAAACTTTTCAATGAATTAGCGCGTCCTTCCGTGAGTTTAATATTGTTCTCAGGATTTCCATTTTCATCAGGGAAACATTGAATTTGAAATTTAACACGTGGATTCCGCACTACGAGCTTTGTATAAAACTCAAGGAAATGTTCTATACCATATCTTAGCTTTGTTTTACCTCTCTCGAAAGGAGGAACGCTGAGAAATAGTTTTAAATCTTTTTGGCGTGGTACCACGAGAAAATCTTTTGAATACTCCGCATATTTATCAGTATATGGAATATCAAATTTATATTCTGTTCGCAGATAATTCATATCAAAAAATTTAATGCTGTACTTCTGCCCAGGTTTTAGTCCGGTAATGAAATAATATCCTTTTGCCAAACCATTTGTGCGTCCACGTGCAACACGTTTGCCTTTTTCATCAAAGACTTCGTATCTAATTGTTACATAATCACGTGTTTGGTGGTCAATGACGCTACCGGTAAGCGAAACAACTAATTTAATGGATTTAATCTGAGCAGAGGCAGAAGAAATCGCCAAAACGGCAATTAGAAAAAACAACAATAGCAATCTTTTTTTCATTTTCAACTCAATATTTGTTGTCATTATTAATTGTATTTGCAATATACAAGTTTTATTTTTATTATAAAATTAATTATTGATATTAATTAGCAATTAAAGACAAGGGCTTTTTTTCGACCTCACCAAAGGGGAAGAAAAAGACAGAACAAAGCAACACG
>CAZOOR010000081.1:6072-8825 GCA_964581505.1 uncultured Hyphomicrobiales bacterium | reverse complement strand
CCACACGGACAAAATACACACCCGCCGCCAAGCCTGACACATCAACCCGAATATCTCCCCCTTCGGAGGGGGTGACTGCGGAGCAGGCGGGGGAGGACAAAACTACACTACCCAGCACATCATACACCCTAACCGGAGCCTTTCGGGTATGGTCACCAACTACGTGAATATCAATGTAGTCTGCGGCGGGATTGGGTGTGATAACGAAAGTTTTAGCATTTAAATTTTCATCATTAACATCTGTTTCATCATCTAATATACCTTTCCATACACCACCACCGAAAGTATTAACCCAAATAGTTTGTTTGTCCTGTGGCGATTCGCTGATTCTTGTTGGATTTGAAAAAGGAAAATTCTGAATTTCTGTCCAACTTGCTCCCTTGTTGTCCGAGATAAGAACACCGTTACCGCTTGTTGCAAGATAATATCTATCGGGATAATGCTTTGAAATTGTTAGTCTGAACGCTGCATAAGTTTGATGTATTCGTTCCCAAGTCTTACCGCCGTCTTTGGTCTCGTATAAGCCGCCCTGAACTTTGCCGTTATTTGCATTCTGCGCCCCAACAAAAATATGATTAACATCTTTATCATCAAGTGTAAATGAAATTGCATCAGCCCACGAATGCTCTCCTTTTAAATCAATGCTCGGTCGCGGGGGACATTCACTAATATTATCCGAAATAAATTCCCAACTATCACCATAATTAGTAGAACGCCATAAGCCTGCATCATTTTTTATTATGGAATTATTACGCATATATTTTGTTTTGAGAGCAAAAACAGTGCCGTCCTTATGAACTTGGACATCAACGACATGAGTGTTAGGTCCGTTTGTACTATTTGTTCCGTCTCCGCAACTCAAACCCATACAAACACGCTTCCAATGCAATCCACCGTCATTAGTGCGCCATATACCATCAGACCAAGCAGCGGCATAAATCCTACGATTATCCTTAGGAGATGTAAAGTCAATAGCGATTGATGTAACGGGACGATTGGGCAAACCTTTATCTTTAAGTGCAGTCCAATGCTTACCATTATCACTCGAATAGGCAACCCCACCGGCTCCTTCGTTCTTCCAGCTGTTGGCAGACCAGCCGCCCGGAATATCATGTCTTCCCGAAAATGCACCCCATAATATTTTGTTTTCCTTATCATAAGCAAAATCATAAGTAGTATTAAACCATTCTCGCGGGATACCACCATCAGCAGTTGAGCGCCATTTTTTACCCCCGTCAGAACTATATGCACCACCAATATCCGTATAGGCAATATTCAAAAATTCCGCATTGTTTTCCGGTATATATATATCCCATGAAGAAGTAACTTCGAGACCGCGAGACTGCCAAAGTTTCCCGGCGGCTCTATCACCGACATCGGCATATTTTGTATATGGTGCCGCCCAAGATTGTCCGGCATTTGTTGTTATTAGTGTACGTCCATAATCAGTCCAAAGTGCGATAGCCGGATTATTCGGAGCAATATTAAATCCAATTGCCCCACCACCCCATCCGCAATTCAAATCAAGCGACAACCAACCGTTTTGTAGATTTCGTTTGTCGTCCCAGCTGTCATTGCAGAAGAATACAGGTTTGAAGTTCTTACCTTTATCGGTAGAAAGCAAAACAGAGGGTTGGTACTTGCCGCCACCTGTTGTTGTTACCCATATATTATTTCCACCACTACGAACAAACCGAAATTCACCACGGTCGTAATTGGCGGATTCCAAAAGGGTAGTCCAATTATTGCCGGCATCAGTCGAAACCCAAAGCTTTATATTTTCCAATATATAGATGCTATTATTAGTTATAGCCACGTTATTGATTGCACCGAGAGCAGGCAAATTATTAATTTGCTTAAAAGTAGTACCGGCATCAGTCGAAATCCATAATTTAGAATGCGATGCTACAACAATCTTGTTTTTTCCGGCAATATAGAAAGCTTCATCAATACCTTCTACTTTGGCAAAGTTCGTACCGTCTGAAGAAAGATATAAACCGTTCTTACCAAGAGCCACTAATATTTTGAGAGTATTTGAGGCAAAGGGAATATGTAAATCTGCCGGACGGGAAGGCATTTCCCAAACAGTGTGCCAGGTATCGCCACCGTCTGTGGATTGTTTCAGATTATTCTTATCATCGTCCCACATTATATTTTCATTAGTTGGGTGAAATATAGTTGGTGCGTTAATTGATGAACGCAATTGGCGGAAATTGAGCATTGTCCAAGTTTTACCTCCGTCTTTTGTGCGATATACACCACCCATATCACAGGAGACAGTCATCAAATTGGGATTAACAGGTGAAATTGATGGAGTGAACTGTCCGCCGCCGCCACCAAGCCCCACAGACGTCCATTTGATTTCCGGCATTTTGGCAGACGCATTGACAAACAGCAATGTCGTTAATAATATATATGTAAATATTCTCTTCATAATGTTACCTGTAATAGTGTTGATAGTTTTGTAATCAATAATATAAGAAAAAAAATGAATATATATAGAATAAATTACGAATATCAGTCATCGTTTAGTTATTATAGTATAAATAATGAGAAAATATAGTAATTTTGTTTTGTGTAATTATTTGATTTTATAATAATGACAGACAATCTAAAAATACATATTAACACAGCACAATTAAAATATGATATTTCTCTGTTGCTCCCAACATGGAATAATCTTGACTTTCTCAAATTATGTATTGAAAGCATAAGAAAAAATTCACATTTAAATTTACAAATTATTGTCTTCG
>CAZOOR010000081.1:0-5972 GCA_964581505.1 uncultured Hyphomicrobiales bacterium | reverse complement strand
AATCCTTAATAAAATTAAACAAATGGCTGATTTGTTAAAATAGAGTGAAAAACGAAAGAGTAGTAATTTTTAATCTGTACTTTCCCCGAAAGATAGGGAATTTGCATTTTCACAGAATGGTACATCTTGCAGTACGAACATTCATTTTTTCTCCTATGTTCTGTGGGAGAATGTAAGCGTGAAGTGCCTGCACAATAGCCAATTGCTTTAGCCGGATAAGTACCTATGAATGGAAATACATATAAAAAGCAATATTGTAAAATGCAACAAATTACTTTCGAGAAAATCTCTTTTCAATTATATTGCCAACTTATTCGTTTCTATTTTTTTGTGATTTTCAGTTTGTTATTATATGGGATTGATATTAAAAGAAGAGTATTTGGACGGATTAAAAGTATTTGAGCCAAAAGTTTTTTATGATGAACGCGGCTATTTTACGGAGTCCTTCCGTGCTGATGAATTCCAAGCTTTGGGATTGCCTGCAAATTTTGTGCAAGACAATCATTCGAATTCTGTAAAAAATGTGTTTCGCGGATTGCATTTCCAATGGGAAGAAGCACAAGGAAAGCTCATCAGGGTAACTCGTGGTGCCGCCTTATTTGTTGAGCTGGATATTCGGTATAATTCTCCGCATTTGGGTAAACATATTAAAATAGAATTGAGCGAAGAAAACAAAAGAGTTCTTTGGGTGCCGCCCGGATTTGCCAACGGATTTTTTTCCCTTGCTGATAATACCGATGTATTATATAAATGTACAGCTGTATGGAATGGTAATGCCGAAAGTTCAATTAGATGGAATGCCCCTGAATTGAATATTGAACTTGCTATTCCAAATCCCCTAATGTCAGACAAAGATAAGAATGCACAGACATTATCGCAATGGCTGGAGCGTCCCGAATCAAAATTATTTACTATAAATAAATGAAAATGAAAATATGAAAACAAAAGGCATAATTCTTGCAGGAGGCAGAGGAACACGTCTCTATCCTCTTACATCTGTAATAAGTAAGCAACTTCTCCCGATTTATGATAAACCGATGATTTATTATCCGCTGGCAACGCTTATGCTTGGTGGTATTCGGGATATTTTAATTATTTCCACACCGGCTGATATTCCCCAATATGAACAACTGCTCGGTGATGGCTCGCAATGGGGAATCAGCATCAGCTACATAGTGCAACCAAAGCCGGAAGGACTGCCCCAAGCCTTTATTCTTGGTGAAGAATTTATCGGAAATGACCAAGTGGTGCTAATTCTCGGCGATAATCTTTTCTATGGCAAATTGAATTTCTTCCGTGATGCAATCGAACAGAATAGAGGTGGAACTATATTTGCTTATCGAGTGGAGCGTCCCGAAGAGTATGGTGTGGTTGAGTTCGATACAAACGGAAAAGTTCTGAGTATTGAGGAAAAACCAAAGCAACCGAAATCACACTATGCTATTCCGGGTTTATATGTTTTTGACAATCAAGTAGTCGAAGTGGCAAAGAATATCCGCCCAAGTAGCCGCAACGAACTGGAAATAACCGATGTACATAAGCACTATCTCGAACGTTCCGCTCTTCATGTTAAATTAATAGGACGCGGTGTTGCTTGGCTTGATACCGGCACGCCGGGTAATTTGATTGATGCCGGAAATTTCATACGTGCTATTGAATTGCGTCAAGGTAGGAAAATCGCATGTCTCGAGGAAATAGCATTATTACTTAATTTCATTGACGATACTCGTTTCCTTGATACAGTCGGCACTCTGCCCGATAGTAATTATAAAAAATACTGCTTAACGATTTTCGAGGAATACAAAAGCGGTTTACTGCAATGAAGTATTTGATTTTCGGACACAAAGGACAGCTCGGCAGGGAATTTTGCGAACGATTTGAACGTAATGGCATAGACTGGCGCGGCTATGATATTGACAGTATTAATATTGTGGACGAAGCACAGGTGAACGCCGCTGTTGCTTCTTATCAGCCTGATGTTATAATTAATTGTGCGGCATATAATCTTGTCGATGCCGCAGAGGAAACGCCCCAAACAGCCTTTGAAATAAATGCAAACGGTGTGAATAATATTGCAACTGCGGCAGAGCAAAATAATGCAAGACTTGTTCACTACGGAAGCGATTATGTTTTCGATGGTACAAAAGGTAGTCCGTATATTGAATCCGACCACACTAATCCACTAAATAAATACGGAGAAAGCAAGCGTCAGGGCGAAATTATGCTTGAACAAACTATGAGTAATTTTTTACTTTTTCGCGTTAGTTGGGTTTTTGGTCCCGGTACACAAAATTTTATTCACAAACTTAGGCAGTGGGCGGAAAAACAAGATACTTTGAAAATTGCAGATGATGAAATATCCGTTCCGACATCAACGGAAACAATTGTTGATGTTACCCTTGCCGCATTAAATAATGATTTGCAAGGTTTGTATCACTTGACAAATAGCGGGTATGCTTCACGTTTCGACTGGGCAAGAGAGATTTTAAACAATCTTGGTATTGATAAAGTACTTATTCCTGTCTCGAAAGAAATATTCAATTTACAGGCAAGACGTCCCGATTTTGCGGCAATGAGCAATAATAAAATAAAGACGGAACTGAATATATCAATTCCGTCTTGGCAAGATGCTCTAAAACATAAGTATCAATAAGTTTGTAGATTATGAAGGAAATTACCGTTAAATAAATCCCCACTGGAAATAAGATAACTAATAAATACAATTTCTAAAGCAAACAATACAAGCATAATAATTATTAATACTTTTTGAATAAAAAATGCACGACGTTGCTTTTCAAACCCATTGAAAATCATAGAATAATCATTTGTCATCAAATATCTCTCATAATCCTCGGCGGCTTCTTTGTATCGCAGACCAATCAAAATCATGGGTACTCCAAAAATCGCACCAATAATAATGATGCAATTTAATGCACCCATAATAATTGTAAATATTCCTACAAACTTCATATCCTTAATCATTTTGGACATAATACTGTAAAGTGCAGGATTCTCTGTTTCCATTTGAAATTGCTGGTAATTATTCTCATTCATCGCATACCCCTATATGTTGTTATAAATCAATTATTTTCAGTTTATTAATCGTGCCAAACCAAATAATATCAAATATATAATATTATTTATTTTGTTGCAAGTAAAATTATTCGGAATTTTGCAGTTAGAACAATGAAAGGAAGAAAAAATGAAAGTATCAGTTGTAGGTCTCGGCTATGTAGGATTGCCATTGCTCTGTGCAATTGCAAAAAAATCAGGCGACAAGAGCGCAGGATTTGACATTAGCGAAAGCAAGGTCAAAGATATAAGAGCGGGCAAATGTCCTGTGGACGATGCTCGTTGTATGGAGGATTTGAAAACAATTGATTGTAATGTTAGCAATGATGATTCCATATTGCAAAATTCGGACGTTTTTATCGTATGTGTGCCTACACCGGTATTTGACGACTACACTCCCGACCTGAAACCCGTAATGAATGCAGTTAAACAAATTTCCAAATATCTGAATAAAGGGAATTACCTTGTCATTGAATCAACGATTAACCCGGGTGTATGCGACGAAGTTGTTATACCTATAATAGAAAAAGGAACAGGATTAAAAGCAGGTGTTGATTTCGATGTTGCCCACTGTCCCGAGCGAATTAATCCGGGTGATTCCAAATGGAATGTTTATAATATCCCGCGTAACATAGGCTCCACCCGTCCCGAGGCAACTAAATTTTTAGCAGATTTTTATCGCTCTTTTATTGATGCGGAAATAAACGAAATGCCCGACCTGAAAACAACGGAAGCCACAAAGATTATTGAAAATACTTTCCGAGATATAAATATTGCTTATGTCAATGAACTTGCTAAATCTTTTGATGTCCTCGGAATTGACTTGCTGACAGTGATTAAAGGGGCATCTAACAAGCCATTTGCTTTTATGCCGCATTATCCGAGCTGTGGAGTCGGCGGACATTGTATTCCCGTGGACCCTTACTATTTAATCGAACGGGCTAAGCAAAGCGGGTTCGACCATAAGTTTTTGAAAATAGCAAGACAAATAAATAATTCTATGCCGGAGTATTCCGTTGATTTGCTTGCAACAGGATTGAATAAATTTGAAAAACCGCTTAAGAATACAAAGGTTGGCCTGCTCGGTATGTCCTACAAAGCAAATGTAGGAGACTTGCGGCAAAGCCCATCGGTTGAGATTAAGCGAATTTTGTTGGAGCGTGAAGCCGATTTGGAAATTTACGATAAGTATTTCCCGGATTTAAGTACTTGTGCATCGCTCGAGGAAATTCTGGATAAATCCTATGCCGTCCTTATCGCAACCGACCATAAGGAATTTAAGGATATTACACCTGCGTTGCTTATTAAGCATAATGTTAAAGTTGTTATTGACGGTAAGAATTGTCTGAACAAAGAAGAAATTATTAACGCCGGTATTTATTACAAAGGTATCGGTAGATAAAAATAAATAAAGGAAACGAAATGAATTTTATTGATTTGAAGAGGCAGTATGCCGAAATCGAAGATGATATTAACAAGGGTATTAACGCCGTACTCGAACATGGTAGATATGTTCTGGGACCTGAAATTGATAAGTTGGAAAAGGAACTTGCCGAATATGTCGGTGTCAAGCATTGCGTTGCATGTTCCTCCGGTACAGACGCTCTGCTAATGCCGCTTATGGCTTGGGGTATAGGGCTTGGCGATGCCGTTTTCACTACACCGTTTACTTTCATTGCAACAGCGGAAATTATCAAGCTTGCCGGTGCTACTCCCGTATTCGTGGATATTGATGAGAAAACATATAATATTGCTCCCGATAAATTGGACGAGGCAATAGAACGAGTTAAGTTGGAAGGCAAATTAACGCCTAAATTAATTATACCGGTTGACCTTTTCGGTTTGCCTGCTGATTATGAAGCAATTATTCCGATTGCCGCAAAGCACGGCTTAAAAATATTGGAAGATGCGGCTCAGGGTTTCGGTGGCGATATTAACGGCAGGAAATCCGCTTCGTGGGGTGATGCCGCCGCCACTTCATTTTTTCCGGCAAAGCCGCTTGGTTGTTATGGTGATGGCGGTGCAATCTTTACAAATGATTCTAATCTTGATACGCTCTTGCGTTCTATACGTATGCACGGACAGGGTGAGGAGCGCTATGATAATGTTCGTATTGGTATTAATGGTAGATTGGATTCCATTCAAGCGGCTGTACTGCTTGCCAAAATGAAAATATTTGATAAGGAATTAGTACTGCGAAATAATGTCGCCGCTTATTATAAAAAGACGCTATCGCAAAAAGTCGGTACACCCTTCGTCCCGAATGGTTATACATCTTGTTGGGCGCAATATTGCGTGCTTGCCGATAGCTCCGAACATCGTACTACAATACAGAATAAACTGAAAGAGCAAAATATACCTACAGCTATTTATTACCCCAAACCTTTGCATTTGCAAGATGCTTTTGCCGAATTGGGATATAAGAAAGGTGATTTTCCTATAACCGATAGTATAGCCGAGCGTATTTTTGCCCTGCCTATGCACCCCTATTTGACGGAAGAAGAAATTGATTTAATTGCAGAAACTATTGGCGAATAATTATGCAGAAATTTCTCGACATAGTACAAATGAATATCCCCGATATTCAAAAAGAATTTGACGAATATCAGAAAGAGAATTTTCCTGTACGCTCTCCTGAGTTCTTTTGTTTAGAACTAAATGGTGAGGCGGGCGAACTTGCCAACCTCGAAAAGAAAATATGGAAGGGCAGAGACATTACTCCCGAAAGGCTTGCGGACGAAGCCGCTGATGTATTCATAGCACTAATGAACTATGCAAATTCCCGTGATATTGCACTTGGTGAAGCTGTGCGGAATAAACTCAAAATCATTGATGAGAAAATGCGTGAAATGAAACGGCAAGGCAAAGAGTATTAAATATAAGAGGCTGTCCCAAAAGGA
>CAZOOR010000080.1:0-8893 GCA_964581505.1 uncultured Hyphomicrobiales bacterium | reverse complement strand
ATTAAGAAATATATAAAATACTTTTAATTATTCTTAAAAAATAGTATATTGCAAATACAGATTAATTGTGTAAACAAAAAAAAATAGAATTTTTAGAATTTTTAACTTTTTTTATTAATATATTTTAGGAGATATAAAATGGCGAAACTATCCGATATAGAAGGAATTGGAGATGTTTACTCGCAAAAATTAAAAGACGCGGGTGTTACAACTATTGAAAATCTATTGGAAATATGTGCCAGCAAAAAGGCACGCAAAGATATGGCGGAAAAAACAGGTGTTAGCGAAAAATTAATTCTCGAATGGGTAAACCGTGCCGATTTAGCAAGAATTAAAGGTGTCAGCACTCAATATGCCGACCTATTGGAATTTGCAGGCGTGGACTCTGTACCGGAATTGGCTCATAGAAATGCCGCCAATCTTCAAGCAAAGATGGAAGAAATTAATAATGAGAAATCTCTTGTCCGCAAAACTCCCGCTCTCTCACAGGTTGAGGATTGGATTGCTCAGGCAAAAGAATTACCTAAGGTAGTTACTCATTAATATTTCTTATTCTTATTGTCCATAATAAATCGGACACAATTTGAATATTAATAAAGAGGCTGTTCTTTGCGAACAGCCTCTTTAATTTATATCGACTAATACCTCAAATCTCTATTTGACAATCATTATTTGTCGTGTCAATATATTATGTCCATTCAGAACAAAAACCAAGTTATAAATTCCTTGTTGTAATTCGTTTGTCTCAATTTGAATCAATTTGGCATCGCCCTTAGCAAGTGTCTTATTATACACAGTCGAAATTCTCCGTCCCATTAAATCATAAAGCTCCAAACGAACATTGCCACCATTATCATTTAGCTTGAAAGAAACAGAGGCAAACTCACTAGCCGGATTAGGATAAATTTTTGTGTCTATATAGTGATTGTTCTCAACAATTTTTTGGCTTTCCTCGTCCACGGAAACGACTGTTTCGAAACCGGCTATTTTGTAAATATCACCTGTGAAGCTCGTAACCCATATATTTTTATCACGCGTATCAATATCAATACCACGAGCATTAATAATTCCGTTGAAACTCTCCAGACTTATCCGCTCCAATTCGGTGGTAAGATTGTCTTTTGATAATTTTTGGACAAAAGCATCGGTTAATGCACCTGCCCCCGGGAAATTAGTGCAGACTTGATATACAAATTTATTCCTATCATAAGCAATACAGCGAGGACCATACCTCAATTGGCAGGAATTGACTACTTTATTTTCCTCTTTGCCCGTTTCAGGATTGACAAGATAAAAATTCTTTTTATCCCATTCATCTTTCAGGTCTCTATCTCCGACAATTAATTTGCCGTCCACAAATTCAATCCCTGTAGGATACTTTTTTGCAGGACTGGGATATGATTTAATTTTCTTGCCTGTTGTATCATACACATAGATTCTTCCACCGCCATTTGTAGTACTTATTATTTTATGTATATATAGCAAACCTTTTTTTCTATCCATAGCAATATCAGTAAATAGGCTATCACCATCCGTATAGAATTCTTTTTCCTTCATCAAAGTAGTTGTATTCAGCTTCGCAATTGTTTTGCCATAGAAACTCGTTGACCAAAGTCCGTCCTTGCCGTCCCAAACAATTCCATAAGGTACATAGTTTACGCCACCGGCACGCAATATGGCACCTTTTGCAATTTGCAAAATTGTGAACGTGTGCGAAGTACGTATCTGCGTTGCATCTACTTCGGAGCTAACGCGAATCCTTGCATTATGCGATGGTCTGGTCGGTATTTTCCAATTAAGCGATGTGCCGACTACTTTAGAAGCAAGGACATTCCAGCTCTTTCCATTGTCGAGACTCAATTCCACTTTAACCGGTTCTTTGAAACCGTACCAATTAATTCTTTGCCTTGTTGTGGCAGTATAGATTTCCCCACCGAATGGAGAGTTTATTTCTGGTGAAGTGATAGAAACTTTGGTAACCGGCACTTCCCATATAGAACGACCAAAAGTAGCGGCTCGTAAATAATAAAAATCACCGGCAACATAACGATTAAATTTCACATCGGTAATCGGCGAATGAGGAAGTTTGTTGCCATAAGGGAACCATGACTTACCACCGTCAAAGCTTGCAAATACAGCAATATCGGTTCCAATAAAAATCATATTGTCATCACTCGGATATAGTGCAATCGAATTAACCGGAATATCCGGTAGTCCGTTACTAATAGAAATCCAGTGCTTTCCAAAATCTGTGGTTTTAAAAACATGGGGTGTGCCAAATCCTGAGTAAACTACAAAAGCAGTACCGGCTTCTTTTTCGGAGCAAACAAAATCCTTAACCCATCTGTTTACAAGTCCGTTTGTCGTTACGTTCTCCCATTTCTCTCCGAAATCTTTTGTAACAAGAACATTTCCATCTGACGTTCCAACATAGAAAGTCTCCTCATTTGCAGGAGAAATACCAATTGCCGTATATCGCCCCTTTGTACGAAAACCCGTATTGAATTTAGTCCAAAAGTCTCCCTTACTGTAAGAAACATAAAAGTCCTTACGCCCGTGCATAACTATATCCTCTATTGTCGGATGGACTTCAATTGGCGGGTCCCAGACACCGTCATTTACGTTCAACTCTTTACTTAAATAGCGAAATTTATGAGTTTTTAAATTCAATCTGAACGGAACAATTCGACCGCTCGGGGTAGATGCTCCATACATAATATCAGGGTTCTTTTTATCAAAGGCTACTCTAAATCCATCACCGCCCGCAATTATTTTCCAATTAGGATTGGTTAGATTACTTTGTGTGCCATTGTCCTGCGTACCGCCGGCAGTCATATTCTCCACTCTTTTATCAATATCAATTGAATAAAATTGTGTAACCTGCAAGTTAGTATTAATCTTTGTCCATGAATCGCCCAAATCGGTGGATTTATACATACCGCCGTCATTGCCGGCATATACAATATTAGGATTACTCGGACTGAATGCAATACAATGCTGGTCAACATGTGCTTTTGCATTCTGGGTATATCCGTTGGTTAGATTACCGAAAGACATTCCGTTTTTCGTTCGCCAAATATCAATACCGCTGGCAAAAACAATTTTCGAGTCTGCGGGATAGACTGCTAAATAGTTATCATAAAAACCTTGATTATTAAAGAAAGAAGGCTGCCCTGTGTGAATTCTCCCCCAGTATTTTCCGGTATTTGTTGTCTTATAAATATGCCCCAACTTATTTGTTTCCACAAGTGCATAGGCAATATTCGGTTCCGTAGGAGCAATCTGAACAGACACTCTTCCTATTCCACTTTCCATATTGGTAATTCTTTTCTCCCAATTCTGCCCACCATTGCCGGACCAATACACACCCTCGCCGGAAACACCGATTAGCAATTCCATTTCATTTTTCGGATTTATGGTAACGTCTGTAACAGGTTTTGAGAACACCCTGTCCCAAGTTTTACCGGCATCAGTCGAGCGATACAGCCCACCCGCCCTCTTGATTCCACCGGCAAATATAAGTTTATTATTCTTGGGGTGAATACATATTTTCGAGAAGGCACCTAATACTGTCAATCCGGTTAAATTCCAGGTCTTACCTGCATCTGTTGTCTTATACATACCGGTTCCGAGATATACAGTTCCACCGCTAACCGCCTCACCTGTTCCTGCATAGATTATATCAGGATTTTCGGGGTCCATTGCAAGAGCGCCGAATGCAATTGAATTTTCAAAATCAAATATTGGCTCCCATTTTGCGCCACCGTTTGTTGTTTTCCATATTCCACCAGCCGCCGCACCTATATAAACAATATCGGGATTAGTTGGATGAATGACTATTGATTTTATCCTGCCTCCAATATTGAAGGGTCCAATACATTTCCATTCCGGTTGTTGAGCCAGCATAAGCTCTTTTGAATTTTTCTCGTGAAACATCAAATCCAATTGACGATATGCTTTTTTTCCGGCATCGGTTGGAATAATATTGAAAGGATAAGCACGCTCCTTTTTAAATTCCTCAAATCTTCGTTTGGGATTATCGACAAAATCCTCACCGAACGCAATATTAATACTTGCTATTATTAAGAATACAATTAACGATAACTGTCTCATAGCGCCCTCATTATTTTCTTTTTTAGATGTTTTACTTTTAGAATACAAAATATATGTATAAATTAGTACTTATCAAATTATTATTTATTTTTTTTTTAGCAATTTTGAGAAAAAATACAAATATAGAGCAAAAATCATTAGACAAACTTATGGAATATATTGTTTGTCCGTTTTCGCACTCAAATTTAAAACTTGATAGTGATAATAGAGCGCTTAAAAGTGGAAAAGGTTACAATTTTGAAATTAAAAATAATATACCTATCCTTTTAGCTGAACCGGCTAATTCCGATTTTAACTATGCCGAACATTATTCAAAAGATGCAGAATTATTTGATTATTTCGAGCGCCGCACTGCCGGCACCGAACATGACGAAAGACGTGTTCGGGAATATATTCTAAGCAAAATACCCTCCTCTGCGAGAACCGTACTTGATGTAGGTTGCGGAAGAGCTTGGATAGCAAAGGAATTAATAAATAATAAGGATTTCATTTGCTCGCTTGATATATCATATACAAACCCGGCTCATGCACTTGAACTATATCCTTCGGATAATCATTCGGCAGTTGTTGCCGATGCACTTGCTCTTCCATTCAGGGATAATTCATTCGATTGCATTGTTTCTTCGGAAGTTATTGAGCATATCGAAGAACCCGAAAGATTTATAACAGAACTATTTAGATGTCTAAAACCGAACGGAAAATTAATTATTACTACTCCATATAAAGAAGTCATTCAATATCATTTATGTATTCACTGCAATAAACCTACTCCGGTCAATGCGCATTTACATTCTTTCGATGAGAATAAACTGAAAATACTTTATAAAGGAAAAGACTTGGCAAATTTCGAGTGGTTTGCTTTTGGCAATAAGGCACTCTTGCATTTACGCACGCATATTGTTTTGAAGTACTTCCCATTTTGGTTCTGGAAGTTAAAAGACAATTTCTTCAATATGTTTATCAATAAGCGCGCACATATTTTGGCAATATATACAAAACACAATGGCTGATTCAAGCATTAAATATACTGCATTTTCAATTGTTTTTTTCTTTTCGATTACAATTTTCTTGCAATTGGGGAAAAATGAAATACAACCCTGGGACGAAGGATTGTATGCTTACAGAGCTAAATCCGTTCTCGAACACAATGCTTGGTGGGACCAGACGGAATACTCAATAGGTGGACTTCGTTCATCAGCGCAAGCACCGCTTACAATTTGGGCAATTGCCGAAGCAATGAAATTCTTTGAGCCTGAAACCGCATTAAGATTATTCTCGGCATTTTGCGGCTCGCTTTCATTATTATTGATATTTCTCATTGCACGCCGTTTACTAAATGAAGATTTATCTTTACTTATTATCATTGGTCTAGCCATTACACTTGCTTGGAATAAATACTCACGTCAAGGAATGACAGATATACCTGTTGTTACTTTCGCACTTGTTTCATTTTACTCGCTTTTGCGAATTATGGAAACTCGCAAATTATTGAGTAGCATATTGTTCGGGTTGCTATTTGCTTTATCTTTTGCGGCGGCATTAATGAGCAAAATTCTTGTATCGTTTTTGCCATTACTTTTTGTATTTGTGTTTGTTTTCGGCAGATACAAATCAGAAAAAAAAATAATAGTTATCACCGCAGTAATACTCGGTTTGTTTTTAGCACTGCCATGGCACCTATATATGATAACAACTTATGGAGCGGAATTTTACCGCGCTTTCTTTGTGCCGCATATTTATTCCGCAGTCGAAGCAAATACACAATCATTAGGATTTACTTATTATCTCAATCAGCTAATCATCAGCAATCCTTTTTTTATTTTTGCAATTGTTTTGCTTGCGAACGGTATATTCGGTTTTAAGCGGCTTTTAGAATTAATTCACAGCCAAATCGCTAGATATATTTTTATAGTATCTTATGTTTGGTTTGCCGCCACATTATTAGTATTCTCAATTGCCACAACCAAGTTGCCTCACTATGCGGTATATATGATTATTCCGGGATTGATTCTGGCGACGTTTATGTTTGAACATTTCAAAGAAATATTGCGTTCTAAGAGAACCGCTTGGCTTGTGTTTTCTTTGCTTGTAATTGCAGTATTTTGGGGCATAAATGATGGGCTTAGGCAGGAGACAAAGCTTCTGCTGTCCCTGCAATCGGTTTCCTTCGACAGCCTGCTTCTTGTACTGATTATCTTCGGATTATTCCTAATCGGCATATTGTATGACAGGGAGAAATTGGGAAGAATTACAAACAAAATATTACCACAAGTCTCTTATGTTTTCATTATTATTTTAGTTGCAAGATTAATACTTCTTAATATTTTTGTTGATGACAGCATTAGAGGGGCAGAATCCGTATCAAATATTTTGGAAAAAGAGAAATACAATACATTTGTATATTTATTCCACGAGTATAATGTTTCCGATTCACTAAATCCCCAGCTTGCTTGGTACACAGAGGGTTGGAACATAGGACGCAGAGAGGGAAAAAAGTGTATTAATATCCCAATGCCGAGGACGCTATTTAATCTGAAAGCAATTGTAAGAAGCGACAGCGCCAAAGATGCACTACTTGTATATTATATCCCCAATAATCAGATGCTTGCAAAAGCCGATATTTATGAAATATCACTAAGACGAAGAATATTGATGATTAGAAAAAATTATATTATTTTTGATGTTTATCATAAACCAAAAATAATTGAGAAATCAGTTTAATTAGATTTACGGTTCGCTATGAAAAAGATTATTATCGTTATATTTTCACTGTTTGTATTTGCAAATTTCGCAAATGCAAAAGTCAATCCCGATACAATAAAGATACGTCTAAATACTCCGCGAGATGCAGTTATGCTACATTGGAAGTATTTACAGAAGGATAGTTATTTTCCAAAGATTGCCGCAAAAGCATTATTCCTGACAGACAAGAACCGCCGCAAAGGCGAAGAGCTTGCAATTAAATTAATGAAAATTTTTCAAGGTAGAGCTTTGATAATTGGATTTGCCAAAATTCCGACATCACCGGATTTCACAGATTCATTAACAGGCAGGAGTATGTATTATCCCTTTATTAATTATGGAGATATTTACCTTGAGAGAATTAACGGCGCTTGGCGATATTCAGAGGAAACCGTAGATAATATTAATGCCATTTATGATGAGATATATCCTTTTACCATTAGTTCGTATGTGGACAAAATACCTTCATTCCTGCGTTTCAAATTAATTTTCGGAATGGAACTCTGGCAGGTAGTCGCCGTCTTTCTTCTTATATTTATTGTATATCTGCTACAAAGATTATTACGATTCATTGTACGTTTCGTACTAAAATTCTTATTCACTAAATTAGAATCGCGAGATTTTATTGACAAACATTTTCGTCCGGTAGTTCGGGCAATATCAGGAATTATTGCATTGAGTTTAGCCGCATTGCTTGTACCAATTCTCGACCTGCCACTCAAAGTTCATATTGCAATTGTACTTATCTATCGCGTTGTACTTTTGATTTGGCTTATCGTTCTATCGTTCAGAATAACTGATTATATTTATTATAGAACAAGAAAATATTTGGAGCATAAGGGCAATAAAATGACAGCAAATATGCTTCCGTTTTTCCGTACAATGTTCAAATCAATCATTGTAGTTATCGGGATTTTATTCATTATTGTTAGCCTCGGATTTGACATCTGGCCCTGGATGGCGGGTCTTTCTATCGGTGGTTTAGCTATTGCCCTTGCCGCACAGGAAACAATTAAGAATATTTTCGGTTCAATAACTATACTTGCCGATAGACCGTTCGATGTTGGCGATTGGATTATTTATGACAAATACGAAGGTACTGTCGAGGAGATTGGTATTCGCTCAACTACTATTCGTACTTTTTCCGATTCCGTGCTTACCGTTCCAAACGGTAAACTAATGGATGTAACTATTGATAATATGGGCTTACGAACTTATCGCCGTTTTCAGACATACCTTGATATTGTTTACGGTACACCTGTCGAAATGCTTGAAACTTATGTGCAGGGCTTGGAAAAACTTGTACAGAAACACGAGTTCACCCGCAAAGATGTACATTATATTTATATTTCAGGTTTAGCTTCATCATCTATTCAGATATTTATTCGTATTTGGCTTACAAGCAGAACTTGGAAAGATGAATTGCGAGACAAGCATATTTTCATCAAGGATATGCTGGAGCTTGCCACAACGCTCGGTATTGAATTTGCATACCCAACACAGTCTTTATTTATTGAGCATTTCCCTAATACCGATTCGGAAAATAAAAATAGAGCGTACCCTACACAGGAAGAAATTACGCAAAAAGTGAATGAATTTTTTAATAAAAAAAATGTGAAATAGAAAGATAAAAGAAGTATTAACAAGCATTAGGATTCATCTTCCCCTTTCAGATTGTTATTGATAAATGGATAGTGTTTAACAATAAATAATAATATTACAATATACTTCTTCATTGTGTTTCCTCCCCATTATTTATTGACAATTAATTTATAAGAAACACCATTATCCAATACAAGCATATATGAACCGGCTGATAAAGAAGACACATCAAGCCGAATATGTCCCCCTTTGAAGGGGGTGCCTGCGGAGCAGGCGGGGGAGGATAAAACAGTGTTGCCCAATACATCATATATCTTAACCGCATCCTGAAGGATGCGGTTGCCCACAACGGCAATATCTATATAATCCGTTGCAGGGTTTGGATAAAGAGTTAAATCGCTTTCTTTCGTATTAGTAACATTCGTTACTTCCTTGG
>CAZOOR010000079.1:0-9188 GCA_964581505.1 uncultured Hyphomicrobiales bacterium | reverse complement strand
TTGAAATGAGACAGCCTCTTTTTCGTTTTATATTTGCAAAAGTATGTGGGTATTGAAGTAGCAAGGAATATGGTAGTAAACACTCCCAAGTTTAACTCGGATGTAGCAAACAGCCGGTGTGATAACCATAACCTAAAGGATACGGTTAGAAAAAATATATAGACAAGCAAGAAATTGATGATAATATGAATATTATCACAGGGAAAAGGGGGAAGTAATTTGTTATTTCTTTTCTACATACCAATAATATGGATGTGTATGTTTCTTGCTTTTCTGCATTATACTTGGATTTATACTTCTTATTAATTGATATGAATCTGTGATGAAGAGATGTCGCAACTGCAACACTAATCTTTGTTTAATAACTAAAAAAAACATAAGTACACAAAAACAGAATTAAAATGATATTATTATAACAATATTTTGTTATAACAATATTATTTTGCATATTTAATGTGTTGAGTAAACATACTTTAAAAATCAGTTAATGCACAATGTTTACAATGATTAAATGATGAATCTTGAAATTTAATTGAATTAAAAATTTAATAAAATTATTGTGTAATGATTAACAATTTATATATTGACATAAGAATATATCTGCTGATATATATAGCCTTACTTGTTGTACCTGCTGATATGTTATTAATTGGTCGTGAGTTCGAAATTGAACATTATACGAGCGAAGACGGCTTACCGCAGAATTTTATTTATTGTTCATTACAGGATAGAAAAGGATTTTTATGGTTTGGGACTCGCAACGGTTTAACTCGGTTTGACGGATATAAATTTAAAGTGTTTCAACATATACCGTTTGACTCAAATTCACTTTCCGGAAATCATATTGCATCAATTTGCGAAGACACAAAGGGCAATATATGGGTTGGTACATATAATGCCGGACTGAATTACTTCAATAAGAAGACAAAAGACGTCATTAGGTATATACACAATCCTGATGATTTAACTTCAATAAGCTCAAATACCATCTCATCTATATTTATTACTTCGGATAGTATCCTATGGTTAAATGCCGGTTTCAAGTTGAACATATTTATTCCGGGAAGAAAAGGGTTTAGAATACCATATAAAATGAACGAGAAAATATCGAATCTATTCAAAACAAAAAGAATCAATTCTATAAAGGTAGATGCAAATAATAATGTATATTTAATTTTAAATTCTGAAAAAATCATAAAAAAGATTACTCTTCTTAAATTCATTCATAAGGAAGCTCGTTTTGTAATTTTAAGTCAATTTAATAGTCCTTTAGGAAGAATACTTACTATAGCAGGTTTTGATAGTTTGAACAATATATTTATTCATATATCTGATAAACATACAGGGTGCAAACTTTTGCTTTTTTCCCATAAAACTGGTGATATTTTAGAGAATTATTATTATGGAAATATTTCTTTTAAACCGGACTTCAAATCACGTCTTTATATTGATGATGGGAAAAAATTTTGGCTAACTATAGAAAGTGATGATAAAAAGCGGATAAAAAAAAGTAATGCATTGGATGGGATATATTTTCTCGGGCAGATCAATCAAGCCAAAAGTCAATTCTCTGAAAATATCAGATTAAACACAAATCAGGTTCCCTGCTTACATTATGGCAATACGATGACAACAGACAGGCATGGAATTATTTGGATAAGGTCAATTGGTGGAGTAGTAAAAGTTACAGATGAAGACCCTAATATAATTAATTTCCGGCATAGTGATATTATTAATTCAATAAATAATAACTTCATTAGAGCAATTTTGCTTGACTGCATTGGCAACACATATATTGGCACAAATAACGGCTTGTGTATATATTCGAAAGGTACAAAAAAATGGCGGACAATAAATACTGAGAATGAACCGCAAATGCTTTCTAATGTCATTAATGTCATATATCAGGATTATAATGGGAAAATATTTATTGGCACAAATAACGGCATTGTCATTTATGACCCGATAAAAATGACATTTTCTAATAATCATTATAATAATAATTTAAGTATTCGTAACTCAAAGTATTATGAGCGGGTATGGTCCATACTAAGGGATAAAGATAAAAATTTGTGGATTGGAACAATAAATGGACTTTGGATTTTCAACAAGAATGAAGAAATGTTGTTACATTTTAATAATGAAAAGAAATCCAACTCTAATGAATTTAATAAAATAAAACTCATTGACCGTATTTGGACTATTTACCAAGACCATAGGAAAACAATCTGGGTAGGAACCGAAACAAGATTATTAAAATGGCAAACAAAAAGAAAAAATTTCAAAATTTATAAATTTAATAGTAAAGATAAGCATTCAATTTGTGGAAATAATATTTGGTCAATTTCTGAGGATTTGAATAATAATCTGTGGTTTGGTGTTTATGGTTCGGGAATTAGTAAATACAACTATGATACAGATGATTTTGCTTCGTTCACCATCAAGGAAGGATTGCCGAATAGCGGAGTAGTTTCTCTTCGATGCGATAATTCAAATAATTTATGGCTTGGGACGGGAAAAGGACTTGTTAAATTTGAGCAGCGAACCGGTAAATTCAAAGTCTTTACTACGAGTAACGGTTTCATTAATAATGATTATTCATTCCATGCTGACTTTAAATGTTCAAAAGGTTTTTTATATTTCGGCGGATTAAACGGTTTTACAAAATTCAATCCTGAAAAATTGAAACCACAAAAAGGAAAACCTCTTATTGCTATTTCATCATTCAAGATTTTCAATAAAGAAATATTTTATGAATTGAATGACAAAGATTCGGTAATAATTGATTGGGATAATAATTATTTTTCATTCGAATTGGCAGTATTAAGTTTTTTAAACTCGAAAGAGAATAAATATGCTTATAAAATGACAGATGTATCGTCAGAATGGATAGAACGCGGACGAAACAGAATAGTATCATTCGAGAATCTTGCACCGGGGAATTATATTTTTAAGGCAAAGGGATGCAATAGCGACGGTATTTGGACTGCACGACCTATCACCATCTATATAAGTATTGTCCCTCCATTTTGGAAAACGTTGTGGTTCAAGGCATTCGGAATATTTCTTATGATACTTGTCATTGCATCTATAATCGGATTGCGTATTCACCAGTCAAAACTAAAAGAAAAAAGAAAGAGATTGCTGCTTGAATATCAAATAAAAGCCGTACAAGCACAGATGAATCCACATTTCATTTTTAATTCACTAAATTCAATCTTAAATCTAATAAAGAAAAGTGAAAACAAACGCTCGGCAATATATCTTCTAAAATTTTCGAGACTACTTAGGTGTGTTTTAGAAAATTCGTCACATACCTATATACCTCTCTCAGTAGAAATTGACAATTTGAAACAGTATCTCGAATTGGAACAGTTACGTTTTGAGAATTGTTTCAGCTATAGTTTTGAAATTGCAAAGAATGTTAATATTGAACTAATTGAAGTTCCGGTTCTTTTATTACAACCTTATGTGGAAAACTCTATTCGCCATGGAAAAATTCATACTTTGCCAAACGGGATGCTTAAAATTACTTTCAGTATGGATAATAATTATCTGAGATGTAAGATTATTGATAATGGAATTGGAAGGGAACTTTCTATGTCTATGAAATCCGAAAATAATTATAAATCGATGGGGACAACAGTTAATAAAAAACGTATCGAACTCTTGGAATCTTCTGTCGAAATTATTGATATAAAAAATAATGACGGTAGTCCGGCCGGTACTGAAGTAATTCTTATGTTAAAACAAAGACCAGGTGATAATGATGTATAATAAAAATGAATCAATATCTATCGTAATCGTTGATGACGAAAGGCACGGTAGGGAAATTATTAAGAAAGCTATTAATGACAATTTCCCTTATATGTTTGATTGCCACGAAGCCGATTCCGTTGCTTCTGCTATAGAAACAATTAAAAAATATCAACCGTCCATTGTGTTCCTGGATATTGAATTATCTGACGGCACTGGTTTTGACGCTTTGGATGCATTTGAAGATATTTCATTTAAGGTAATTTTTGCAACTGCATATAATTATTATGCTATTCGTGCCATTAAATTCTCTGCTTTGGACTATTTGCTTAAACCTATTGATACTAAGGAATTAGTAGAAGGTATTAAAAAAGCTGTGAATAAAATCAGCAACGAGAATTCAAGCAAGAATTATAATCTATTGAAAGAGCAAAAAAATCAACCTGTGCCGGAAAAAATTGCACTACCGGTTGAAAACGGATATGAATTTTTAAAAATTAACGATATTATTAAATGTCAAGCCGAAAGCAACTACACAAAATTTTATCTTGTTAATGGTAAAAGTTTATTAATTTGTCATACTTTGAAAAGTTACGAGGCATTGCTGTCCGATTTTAATTTCTGCAGAGTACATAATTCATTTCTTATCAATATGTTCCACGTATCAAAATATATTAAAGGTAAAGGTGGCTATGCAATTATGTCCGATAATAGTGAAGTCGAAATATCCATACGCAAGAAAGAACAATTTTTGCATTTATTCGCAAAATTGTAAGTACAATTAATCATATATCTCTACATCTACTCATTACTCAACTACACTCACTCATTTGTGGTTTTCCATTTTTATTGCATTTCATAAGTTTACATCGGAAATTTATGAAAGGATTGATATTAATTGAGATATATAAGTATTATCGGACTTGGCGAGAATGCAGTGAAGCAAATCAAATTGCAATTGATGAAGTGTGGCGAAGAGATACAAATCAATGAAGAAGTCAAATTTACTAGTATTATTAAATTGGCAAAAATAGAAAAACCGGCATTAGTAGTTGTGGATTTTAATTTCATTGACAAAGAGGGGAATTCAGGGATAAAACTTTTAGAATATGATAATTTAAATATTCTCACACTTATCAATGATGATTTTCACAAAATGCTACGCCGAGATGACAATACAAAGGGATTTATACTGAAAAAAGCAAATTTATCCGATTTCATATAAATTTTTTATTAATAAACCTATGAGGTGATATTGTGAAGAGGGTACTAAGTGTATTATTTTTAATAATATTCGGTATAGCTAATCTATATTCTCAGGATTCAACTGAGATTAGATTTACGCCTGAAACACCGGGCGATTATACGAAATTCAAGTTTTCTTTTGAACATAAGAATCGTTTATCAGTAAAGCAAGTAAGACTTGAAATTATAACTGATGGAATTACTTTTTCAAATCCATCAACTTCAGGAGAGGCAAATACCAGAGCTTGGAGAAGCCTGCTCGATACGGCAACAAGACAATCTCTAATATTCTTTGGAGAAACGCCTTTCTATTATGGAGAGGAAGCTGGTGTTTTCCATTTTGAACTCAACGGTGACGATGCAATGGTAAGTATTGTTTGGTCAACACTTGATAGTCTGAATGGTACATTAAAAAAAGATACAACGAGGATTGCTCATGCCGTAAGCGAGAATTGTTGGGCAATTGCTTTTAATAATAGATATCATGAGGATATAGATATAAGCAGCGGCACGTTTTTATCTCCAACAACCAATAGTGGGAATACTTGGGAAATGTGGTTTTATTTATCACCCTACACAACGCTACCAACTGACTTCGGATACAGCCAAATGCTTGCAAGTTTTTCGGATGTAACAACTCCAACTACTCCAGGAAATAGTGTATATCTTGGTTTTGGCCATGGCGGATATAGAAAGAATCATTTAGTATTTAGCGTTGGAAATACTCTGACACAGACTGTAGGTGTAGATATGACAAGTATTAGGGGTTGGATACATGTGGCAGGGGTTTGGGACCCGAGACCGGGACATAAGAAAATTTCTATTTATGTTCATCCGGCAAGTGGTTCCGTACCATTGTTAACTGCCACTAAACTTATTACTACTCTATCTACACCATCACCTATTCCATCAGGTATTAAACTTGGGAATTGGCAAGGTAATGATGGTCCCAGTGCAATTAGTGACTATTTTTTTGACGGGAAAATGGATGAAATACGATTCTGGGATAAGGCAAGAACATCACATGATATAGTTTCAACTATGCATGAATGCAATTTAACTGATAATAATTTGTATTCATATTATCCTGTATTAATTGATGAAATTTATTCGCCTGATTTTGGCACAATTCTCCATGATTTTACAAGTACAAATAATTCTACTTCTACCACACATATTAACTGGACACCGGATAATGCACCTTTAGAATGTTGTCAAGATAGTAGTGAGCCATGTCTCTGCGCCGATGAATACGGCAATCCGAATTATGAGATAATTTCAGTTATTAATTTGAATGACCCTGATAATTGTTGTTGGAGAATTGAACTTGATGTTAAGTGTGATATGTTGTTTGTCAACAGACTGTGGTTTCAATTCCCTGCAGTAAGTCCATTGACGCCAATTAGTGCGCCCGGTGGATGGTCAGTATTCCCATCCGGTATGGGAGGATACTTAGTGGAATTCCCGGACAGCTATTTGCCACAGGGTGTTCATACTTTTAAAATGTGTTTCCCGTCTCCCTCGAATCCGACTCAATTCCCTGTCGTGGTGCATTTGCTCGATTACTATAGCGACAAAGATTATAATGAACCCTGCGACCCAGTTAGGGCGACTATTGAATGCGACAGTTCTTGTACTTGTGAAGGTGTAACTGTCGAAGACCCGATTAAATATAAAACAGATGACCCTGATTTGCAATGTTGCTTTGATTTAACGATTCATTCTGAATGCGACAAAAATAATATTAAAACATTGGAATTTTCTTACTTGAATGGACCAGTTGGTACAAGTGTGTCTTCAAGTCCGCAGCAATGGACTTTTAGTAATAGTAGCAATAATAATAGTAGATTTACTAATAATGAGGGATATTTGAAAGCAGGTGACCATAACTTTAAGATATGCCTTGGTAGAAGTGTTCCCGGTAAAGCAACACAAGCAATATTACAATATTTAGATGCAAATAATAAAATTGTATGCCCGCCGGATACTTTCGATTTGGCTTGTGACTGCTGTGAGAAGTTTTTTTGGAAACACACTATAGAATCTGGGAATGTAAGCTTCTGGAATGGTGGAGGTCCATGTATGAATTTACCTCATAATAATTCTAATAACAATTATGTTCACTATTTCCATCAATATTATTTTGGCACATTGCATACTGGTCCACTACCTACAACAAGAGTTGCTATGCATTTAGTAAGAGCATTTAGAGAAGTTGAAATTGATATCAACGGTGATGGAAGTTCTGATGTAAGCTACTCTATGCCTCTTAGAACAAGATTTTCTGGTGTAGATACATATGCACCTGGGAGCTGGAACTACACAAATACGGGACCAGCACCACAGTTGGGAGTTTCTCCTTTCGATATTTCTAATTCATTACCTCGAACATCTGAAGGTGATAATGAATTAATTTGGGGAGATTTTATTACTACACCCTCAATTGATATATCTGCTACAGGATCTGGAACAGGTGCGATGTTATTCTATCAAATTTCATATTATTCACTTTGGTGCTCAATTGAAAATATGCCTGAAGGTAACATAATAGAGGATACATTAACATATTGGATAAGATATTACATAACAGATAATACTTGCTGTACATGTGATACACTTGTTAAAAGGGAAATTATAATACCACATCCTGAAAATAATGGGACTAAACCTCCCCCGCCTGCAGATATTGTAATGGATGACCTGACACACGGTACATTGACTCTGTATAACCCCGAAAGCAGTAGCGGAACAGGAATAGATATGGTAGTATTTAAACCATTGGAAGGCGTTCAAATTGTTACAATGAAAAATATTAATACAGGAAAAGAGGCAACCATTAAAGATAATGAAGCAACTTTCAAATTTGACTCACCATTCATACTTGATTCATTAGTTATGTGGGCACTTGAATTCAAAAATCCCAAGGCGGATTATATGTTTGATAATAGCGTTACAGTCAATTTCGAGAAAAAAATTGATGGGTTCCCAAAAGCCACTTGGCCTGAATTCTTTAATGCTGTTGCTCAAGTACCCTACGACGGTCCAGGCGACAAGCTGACAAGAATAGAACTACCAGCAGGCAGGATATTCAAAACAATAACGTTTAAACTTGAGAATATGAATATTTATAAAGAAGGTATTGCCAGTTTCAAACTGCATACAGATGATGATGATATAATCTTCGAGGCAGTCGGCAGACCAATAAAAACGGACAGCAGTATAGTGATGAGTATGGTTAAATACAAAGGCGTTGTCTATACCCTCAATGATGACGACAGGTCCAGACGATTTATGCATGATTCAATTCCGATGGATTGGATTATATCACCAACTGATGATAATGAACCGATTGTGCTAACATACTCCTATCCGAAGGATAAACAGGACGATTTATTTAATATTAGCTTTGCAGTTTATAATGAAGAAGGCTTCAAACTATCAGGCGGTTCGGTTGAAATACCAATAACATCAGTCGAAGACGAAGGCGATAATGATGATATTCGATTAATGCGATTATTCAATTGCTATCCAAATCCGAGCGATAATAATATTACATTCCAATTCGAAGCAGAACGCTATTTCTCGAACGTAACGTTAACTCTGACAAATGAGTTGGGTGTCGAAGTTGCAAGGATAGTCGATAATCAGGCATTTGCCGCAGGACGTCATATTGTTGTATTCGGAACGGAAGGTTTGACGAGTGGGACATATTATTACACTCTGAAGGCAGACGGTTTCAGCAAGACAAAGGTACTGAACATTATTAAATAACAAATTGATTAACAATCCGGCTGCCCCTTCGGGGGCGGCTGTGTTTTTGGGGCAAATAAAAATAACAAAGCCCGGACTTGCGTTCGGGCTTTGTTATGTATTTATCACGTATTAATATTTTGCATTCATTACAGAATACAGCAAAAGAACAATATCGTCAGTAGTGGGAATATGCAATAATCAGATGGTACGATAGCAGAATAAAAACATTCTACCTAATTACATTTGCCGATTTTGTTTTTCATTGTTATTTTGATGATAATATGAATGTAATTACAGGGAAAATGGGGAAGTAGAAAGCAATAGTGGGAAAGTGTAGGTTAACAGTCCAATCTAAAGATAAGCGTAGCGAATTCTGTCCCAACGGTGATAATATGGGGCGTTGGGCATTTAAAAGTTCCTCCCAATCAAACCGC
>CAZOOR010000078.1:0-9443 GCA_964581505.1 uncultured Hyphomicrobiales bacterium | reverse complement strand
ACAAAATACACACCCGGCGCCAAGCCAGAAACATCAAGCCGAATATGTCCCCCTTTGGAGGGGGTGCCTGCGGAGCAGGCGGGGGAGGACAAAACAGTATTGCCCAGCACATCATACACCCTAATCGCATCCTTCAGGGTGCGGTTGCCTGCCACAGCAATATCTATGTAGTCGGTCGCGGGGTTGGGTGTGATGTAAATCTGTTCATCACTGCCGTCAGCAACTGATACGGGAAAGTATTCGCCGACTGTTTTCTTTTTCCTGCGTTCGTAGCGATATTTTGCAGGAATGTTGTTCTGTGCCAAATTATCGGGGAGTCCTATTGCAGGAAACGGGGAAGAGATGTCCCAATAATCGGGTTTCCCCGAATAAAATATTGAGGCTTGCTTCGGTTGCTTACTGCCGGAAGGAAGTATTTTACCCAAAATATTATTACCATATAAATAATGATTCTTTCCTTTTATTTGAAACTGTCCCATCAGTAATGACGAATTAGTTGTTTCGTTGCCAATATAATTCATACTATTGCTTTTATCCGAAGTACTGATTATTCCGTAAAGTTCGGCACGATTACGAAAAAAAGTATTTAACGGTCCGCTGGGTCCCCAGTATTGGTCTGTAATAATATTTTGAACAATATTGCTTTCGAAAAGATTTGCATAAGCATAATGCCCGTGTAGGGAAATATCACCGGAAAAATTTGCAATTGGTTCGGAGCGATGTGGTTCCAGCGAATAATTACAAGCAAATACATTGCCGTTTGCACCATGTTTCACCATCATAGCATGTCGCAGATATTTGAAAATATTATTCTCGAGCAGGCAGTCCGATGCGTGATTATTTAGTGTTACTCCATATCCTTTTGTTCCGCTCCCATCAAAAACAAATGCGTGATGAAAATATGAACCTCTAACTGCGATATTCTTGGAAAGTGTAATCATTATATGACTACCAATACTTTTATTACTCTCTACACCGCTTACACTACAATTTACTGCATAAGAAAATAATATATTGTAGCCGACACCTTTATCAGGAAGAGCAATGCGTTCGAGATTAATATATTGAATTATACAGTTTTCAATTGGTTTTAGCAGGCGGATTTGCGGATTTAAATCGGCGGAGTAATCTATTCGCAATTTTTCATCAATAAAAATAGTATCCTCGCTTATTCGGTGGATTTTTAGGATTTGCCCGACCGAGTGTTTCGCCCAAGATATAGGTTTGCTGTCCCATTTACCGTTATTCTCTCGAAGTTCAATATAATCTTTGGCATTAAATAGAGCGGCAGACTTAGTCAATAAATAATTGCTACCGCGAGTCAGTCCGCCCTCAACATCATAGAACTGCGCTTCCGCAGTACCGGTTGCAGCTATTCCATGAAAGGCATTTTCCTGCTTATTGAATTTGAAAAAAGTACTTTCCGAAGAATATCCGCTTAGGCAGACATTGCTTTTCATTTTTATTGCTTTTCCGAAAATATATATACCCGGCTCAAAAAGAAAAAGAACAGGTTTTTCGGCAGTATCTATTGCATTATTCAGAATAGTAGCATTATCCGTCTTACCGCTATTGTCCAATCCCAGAGATGATACTCTGATAATGTGAGAAAATTCGGGCATATTATCTGTTCCGGCTTTACTCCAATCAACAAGGCGCTCCTGTGGAATTTCATCTGCATTTAGCAAATAAGTGAAAAATGCTATAATAATAAGTAAATATCTCATATTAATACACCAATTTGCCCCGAAATGCTATGGAATTAGCTTGTATATTCTTCCCTTCAAAATGATATTGATTTTTCTCAGATTGTTCCTTTGCAAGGGAAATCGTTGAACCGAGTGAAGTTTCTTTCATATAATTCATAGATAGCGAGCGGACGGAATTCGTTTCGTGGAATTCAGGCGAGAATGTATTTGTCATCCAATCAATATATCGTGTAGATGTAACGTGTTTGTTCATATCAATATCAAAATAATCAGTATTAATTTCATTAACGATTTCGCCTTCCGTTTCAGGAAGTTTTTCCGGCAGTGTTACAATAGCGTGTTTATCTTTCAGTAATGTAAATTGTCCTATATATTCACTGCTCACGTGTTTGGGACGATGCGTCTTATAATCAAGAGCAAGCCAAGCAGACGTTGCTTTTGCAATGATGTTATCATCGGCATCACGAACAAAATAATCCCTGAGGTATAAAATTTTATGAATATCTTTGGGCCAAGTCTCTATTGAAATTTTGTCATACCATTTTGGCATCTTGGATATTTGTACAGTTATGCGACTTAGTACCCAGAAAAGTTGTTGTTCGTTCATACCTTTCCAGCCAAAGCCAAGACTATCGGCTGATTTTATCGCTGATTGAATTAATAAATTAGTAAAAGCACTTAAACGCATACGACCAAACATATCGGTTTCTGCCGAGCTTACTTCGTATTTAGTTGTGAGTGTCAGGTCGTCCATAATTGAGTGAACAGATATTAATAAAAATATAATTTAGTGAAAAACAAGATAAATAAAAAAAGAATATTAGGCTTGCAAAGTTTTTTTTATTTAAGTATAAATATTATTTTTGCTTATACATATAAATAAATCTTGTTAAACAAAAATAAAGTCTGCATAGTGGAATTTTATCTGTTCATTGTCGTAATATTGCTAGCATTGGCGATAGTAGATTTAACGGTTGGCGTAGCAAATGATGCCGTTAATTTTCTCAACTCTGCAATCGGCTCGAAAGCCGCGTCGCTAAAAGTAATTTTAATATTTGCCGCATTGGGCGTTTTAGCAGGTGTTACATTTTCCAGCGGTATGATGGAAGTTGCTCGGAAAGGGATTTTCAATCCGCAATATTTCTATTTTCAGGAACTGATGTTTATATTTCTTGCTACTATGTTCTCTGAAATACTATTACTTGATATGTTCAATACTTTCGGTATGCCGACATCAACTACCGTATCAATAGTGTTCGGACTTTTCGGCTCGGCTCTTGCAATTTCAATGCTGAAAATAATAGACATTGGAGCAGGATTTGACCAGATTTTTGTTTATTTGAACACACCCAATCTTGTGAAAATTGTCGGGGCAATATTGCTTTCGATTGTGATGGCTTTTGTTGTCGGAACGTTCGTACAATTTATTACTCGACTTTTATTTACATTTAGCTATAAGAAAAGATTTAGGCAGTTCGGTTCTATTTGGGCAGGGGTGGCATTGATGAGTTTATCTCTCTTTATCCTGCTGAAAGGCACTAAGGGTGCAACATTTATGACTGCCGATATGTCTGCTTGGATTAAAGATAATTTGGCTTTAATTTCATTATATACTTTTGTCGGGTGGACGGTTATTCTGCAATTGATTATGTGGTTTACCAAAATCAATGTACTGCGTATTATAGTATTAATCGGAACATTTGCTCTTGCTCTTGCATTTGCGGCTAATGATTTAGTCAATTTTATCGGCGCTCCACTTGCGGGTTTAAATGCTTATCAAGCAGTGCAGGGCTTGGGTGATAAAGCATTTACAACACCTATGACTATGATGACGGGCAAAGTGGAAGCCAATACTTGGTTGCTTCTTTTTGCCGGAGCTATTATGGTTTCCGCTCTCGTTTTCTCGAAGAAAGCAAGAAGCGTAACAAAAACTACAATCGGTCTGAGCCGTCAGGAAGAGGGACACGAACGGTTTGAATCCAACTTGCTGGCACGTTCTATTGTCAGAATGTTTATTAACGTATTCAATTCTGTGAATAAATTGATACCGAGAACAATAAGAGAAAAAATAGCCGCGCGATTTGACGAAACTAAATATGAACCCGAACTTGACAAAGACGGTGAGGCACCTGCATTTGATTTGCTCCGTGCCGCAGTAATTCTAATGGTCGCCGCCGCTTTAATATCAATTGCTACTTATTGGCATCTGCCGCTATCGACTACCTATGTTACATTTATCGTGGCTATGGCTTGCGCTTTGCCTGATAAAGCATGGGGTCGCGAGAGTGCCGTGTATCGTGTATCGGGTGTTATTACGGTGATTGGCGGTTGGTTCTTTACTGCATTTTCTGCGGCAACTCTTGCCTTCATTATTGCATTAATTATTTTCTATACAAAATTGATAGGTATTATTGGACTTCTTATTTTATTGGCTTTTGTATTAATTAGGACAAAGTTGATTCATAAAAAAAGTGAGGCGGAACACCAAAATATAGAAAACGAAGACGAAGCTGATGAAAAGGGGGGAGACGTCCTTGCAAATATTAACAAGCGTACTTCCAAATTCCTTATGCTTGTTGACCAAACATTAATCAATGCTACGGAGTCGCTATTTGCTTCCGATCTAAAAGGTTTGAAATCGGCTCGGAAATCAGCAAAGAAAGTGGATAGGCAATTAAATAAAATTATTCAAAAAGTAATCCAATTGGCACAATCAGATGATGATGAATACGAGGAACGCAGTCAGACTGTTTCACGTGTTATTTCTTTCCTATATAATGCCAATGACAAAACACGCAATATAACGCAACAGTGCTATTCTTACGTGGACAACAATCACCATGAGTTGGTGAAAATACAGGTAGAAGAGCTTCGCGATATTATTAGTGATTTCGATTCCATTTCCCAAGATTTGACTTCCTGTTTTGTTTCACAAAAGTTCGAGCATTTTGATAAAATTAAGAACAAAGGAAACGAACTGAACAAGAAAATCAGAAAAGCAAACAAGAACGAATTGAAGAGAATAAAGAATATTAAGACGAGAACACGATTGAGTGTACTATATTTGAGCTTACTCTCGGAAATTGAGGAATTGAACGACAGCTTTATTAGATTAAGTAATTATAGTAATGATATTCGCGCCATCGCGGCTGAAAATCAAAAATAATAATTATTAATTATAATGACTTTTTTAGTATTATTAATTGTATAGAACAATTGATGTGAGATGTATTTGTAAAAAACAGTATTAGATTTATTAATATTTATGCCCGAGTTCAGTAATAACAAGCTCTTGCTAAGGATTTTCCCGTTCTTGCTATGGCTCAAAGATTATCGTTTCTCTTTCTTTAAGAGTGATTTAGTTGCAGGTATCACAGTGGCACTTGTACTAATACCGCAATCAATGGCTTATGCAATATTAGCCGGCTTACCACCTGTTATAGGTCTATATACGGCGGCAATAACCCCCGCAATTGCCGCATTATGGGGCAATTTGAGACAGCTTTCAACCGGTCCGTTTGCAATTTTGAGTTTATTGGTTTTTACAACACTATCGCAAGTAGCAACCCCCGGTAGTCAGGATTATTTTGAGATGGCTATTTTACTGACGCTTATTATTGGTGTCATTAATTTGATTATAGGATTTTTTAGATTAAGTTTTATTGTTTCATTTACTTCTTTATCAATAATAAAAGGATTTACATCTGCATCGGCTCTAATAATAATGTCCACGCAATTACCTTCACTATTAGGCGTTCATATTGAGCATTCGCAGTTTTTTGTTCCAACAATATATAAGACCATTCTGGCATTACCCAATGCTCATTTACCTACATTGATACTTGGAATATCATCTCTTGCAATTATTATTTTAGTAAGAAAAATTTCAACTATTCCGTCTGGTCTAATAGCACTTGTAATAGCAACAGTATTCACAGGTATTTTCCGCTTGGATTTAGCGGGCATTCCCATTGTAGGCACAATAGGAGCAGGATTGCCTTCTTTTGCACTTCCTTTATTTGATATGCACATTGTTACTTCACTAATTGGACCTGCGTTAGTAATGGTATTAATAAGCAATGTTGAGACTTATTCAATTGGTAAAACAGTGTCTTTGGAGACCAAACAAAAAGTTGATTGGAATCGTGAATTTATCGGACAGGGATTGGCAAATGTTGTCGGTTCGTTTTTTGGCACAATGCCTGTTAGTGGTTCGTTTGCAAGAACAGCAATAAATTATAAAACCGGTGCAAAGACCGCTTTGTCCAGTGTTATTGCAACTGTAGGTGTTATAATCGCTTTATTGTTTTTTACGAATTTATTATACTATCTGCCGAATGCCGCATTGTCTGCTATGGTGATTAGTGCTGTTTTCTTTCTGTTCCACCCCCGTCAGGTCTTTAAACTATACAAGAAAAATCGCGATGACGGTATAGTCGCAATAAGTGTTTTCATTCTATCTCTATTGATTCAACTTGATTATGCTTTATTGATTAGTGTTAGTATTTCGCTTATTTTCTTTATTTGGAAATCAATGCACCCACGTATCATACGTGTAACTCGAGCCTTAGATTATAAAATTGAAATCAACGGAGACGAACTGAATAAGCCCAGCTGTCCGCAGATATTTCATATTCGTTCGGACAATTCCATATTTTTCGTTAATGCAGAATATACGGTGCAAACAATACGCGAAAAAGTAGAGAAACAAGCAACGGACGCAACGATATTCTTTATCCTTGATTTTGAATCCGTTGCATTTGTGGATATAACGGCTATCGAAGAATTTAGATTATTAAAATCCGAATTGGAAGAAAAAGGTATGATGATGGCTATTATGGGTCTGCACATACCGGTAGAAAAAGTGCTTCGCAGTACAGGTTTCCTTGATGAATTTCCACCCGATTTGATTTTTGATAATAGGAATGAATTAATTCCGAGCTTGTTTAGAAAATTAGACCACAACTACTGTACTAAGGAATGCCCGTACACACTATTCCCCTGTTGTCTTAAAATCAGGAACGAAGGAATATCTTTTCTGGATATTGAGGAATAATTACATCAGTTTATCATAAGCAGTAATCACATCGGTCTTACTGATAATACCGACTATATATTTCTTGCCGTTCTTTTCCACTAATACAGGGATTCTGCCAACTCCGGTTTTGACCATAGTATCAAGTGCAGTGAAAACAGTATCATCAGGCTTGACAGATGGATAATCTTTAATAACTATATCGTGTACTTCCATATTCTTTCTTTTTTCTTTATCGATTTTCCGAATGTCATATATTTTTACAAAACCATAGAATTGCATATTCTCATTGACAACAGGAAAACCCGAACGCCTTTTTTCAAGTAACTTAGTTAGTATTTCCGAAACTTTTAAATCCGAGTGTATGTAATCCAATTTTTCCGTCATCACTTCGGAAACGTTAATATCTTCCAGAACATTTTCGTTATCATTTATTTTTATCCCTTTCTTTGCGAGCTTCATCATATACATCGAATGCTTGGTAAATGCAAGCGATACGAAGTAGCTCAATGAAGAGACAATCATCATAGGTACGAAAAGATAGAAATTACTTGTCATTTCGGGTATCATTATCAGCGTAGTAACAGGTGCGCGACAAGAACCTGCAAAAAGCGCCCCCATTCCGATTAATGTAAAAGCATAGGGTTGTGTTATTACTTCGGGGAACAGACTGTTGGCTGTCAAGCCGAAAGCCGTTCCGAACATAGCACCAATGAATAAACTCGGTGCAAAAATACCACCACTACCACCCGAACCGATTGAAAATGATGTAGCAATAATTTTGAGAAATCCGAGAATAATAAGCATTTTTAAAGACACTTGACCAACAAGGGCGGCATTTATTTCATCATAACCGACACCCATTATTCCGTGTCCGTAAAAGAACATTCCGATAATTCCGACAAGCAAACCGCCGATTGCAGGTTTGTATTTTGCAGGGAATTTTAATCGTTCGAAAAAACTCTCTATTTTGTCATAGGTCTTTGCCCAGATAAATGCAAGTATGCCGAATACAATACCCATTACAATATAAACAGGAATTTCCGCTGCTGACTGATACACATATTCAGGCAAATTGAACCGCGACTCGAAACCGAGAATAAATCCGATGACAACATCGCCGACTACTGCGGATATTAATATTGGAACCGAGGAAACAAAACCTGTCTTTGTGGCAATGACCTCCATTGCAAAGATAGCACCGCCCAAGGGTGCATTGAATGTAGCACTGATACCGGCGGCAACACCGCAGGCAACCATTAGGCGTATATATTTTTTTATCTTGAAAAATATTCTTCCGAAAATAGAACCAAAGACCGCACCTATTTGGGCAATCGGTCCTTCCTGTCCGGCACTGCCGCCCGAGCCTACCGTTATTGATGATACAATAATAAGAATAAAAGCAACAATCGGGCGGATTATACCGCCTTTGTTGTGTACTGCTTCAATCACTTGCGGAATGCCGTGTCCTTTTGCCTCACGGGCAAATTTATATATAATCGGACCAACGATTAAACCGCCGAGTGCAGGCATCAGGATTACACCGAGATTATAATCGCCAATATAGAAAGAGACATAAGGTAAAAGACGGTCGAAGAAAAGACTTCGATTCCCTTGTATCATAAATCTGAAAAGGATTGCACCAAGTCCGCCAATAATACCTACAACGATACTTATCAGAAAAACAACATTGTTCTCATTCGACCAAAATTTTTGTATTAGTGATTTTGCGGACATATCAAATTATTATCAATAAAAAAATATCAAAGTTCCAATACTAAAATTGCGAAACCGTAAATTTACACAATTACAAAGTTATCATTTTTTTTTCAATTGCTATTATTATTTTATACAAATAGTAAAAAAAGCGGGCAAGCTATATTAGCCGCCCGCTTTTATGGATTGTAAGAATTCTATTCATAATCTATTTTTATTTCTTCAATTTTTTTCAATTCCGTATCAATTATTTGTTTTATTTCTTCTATCTTCTTGTATTTATTGGCAATTTCTTTCTGTGCTTCCAAATCAAATTCGCCGTTTGGCTTAATTGGGATTAGTATTTCTATATTTTTCGTTTTTCCAACAGTGGGCTTATTTTCCCAATTAAATTTATATTTTGCAAATACTTTTTCAACTTCTTTGGTTAAAAAATAATAGTCTAAATTATCGTATCTTTTTATTAGTAGTCTTGCATCTCCGTTTATACTAAACTGATGCTTTGATCGATAAAAAACAGTTCCGGCATATACTCCATTGGTTGTTATTTGAACACATTCTTTATCGTGGTCATATGAATTGATATATCCCATAATTCCATTATTTTTTGTATTAGAAGAATATACAGGATATTTACCTTTATTTTTTTCTATAATTTTTATAGTAATTTTTGAATTGCCGCTAATGAAATAAAAAATTTTTATAAAAGGAAAAACTTTATAATTGAAATTTTCTTTTATCTCAACTTTAATTTCTTGTATTTTTTCTCTGTATTCTTTTACTTGTTTTTTTATTTCTTGAATGGCATTGTAACGGTCTATTACTTCTTTTTGTTTTTCTACGTCAATATTTCCATTTTCATCTACCGGAATGAATATTTTAACTTTTGACATATTTTTTAATGAAGCACGCAAGCCCCTATCAAAATCATATATATGTTTTACACTTTCTAATTGTATCATTAAATATTTGGGAAGAATATT
>CAZOOR010000077.1:0-11823 GCA_964581505.1 uncultured Hyphomicrobiales bacterium | reverse complement strand
GTTCCACTCTGCAAGAGACGCAGTCAGACAGGGTGTTCGGCTGTTCTCAATAGCCCACGTAATGTACAGCTTAATAAAAAAAGGCTGTCTCGTAATGACAGCCTTTTTTATAGTGAATTAGCCTAATCTCTAATTATTAAAAATTGAGGATTCCTGCACATTCCCGTAACCGGATATATATAATGAGGGCATATCTTTTGCACTAGTTTTTGCTCTGAATGAACAATTGAAATAGCCGGGTTTTTTCGGTTTATATTTTGCTGCAATTTCAATTGATTGCCCGGGTTTGATTTTCTGTCCGTTCTTAATATTAATAATCATATCAGCAGGTTTAATCTGAATATCGCTTAACTTAATTGTTTTCTTTGTATTGTTCTTCAACTTCAAGACTGATTTGGCTTCTCTCCCGACTTTCATCGAATTGAAAGTAAAATATGGGGTTGGGGTTACTTCTAATGCAAAAAAGATTTTGCATTTAAGATGAAGAATTTTATTGGGATTTTGCGGGTCATTCGAGGCAATTCTTACTGTCTTGTGAACACTGCTTGACCTATTTCCAATTCGTAATGTAATATTAATAGCAGTCGTATCACCGGGTTCTAATGTAGATTTGTTCAATGGAGCAGTAGTACAGCCGCAGGCAGGCTTGACCTTTGTAATTTTCAATGTAGCATCGCCGGTATTTTTAATAATTACAACGGCTTTCAGAGGATTATCTTTGTATTTTACTAATCCCCAGTCGTAAGTATCTCCACCAACAATTTCTAATTTTGGTTGTGGGGCAGAGTTGCTCTTTTTATTATTTTGCGCATTTGCATTTAATAAGAATGCAAATATCAATAAGCTTGAAATAATGAATAAACGCTTCATTTTTTATAACTCCTTTTTTTATAATTTGTTTTTAATAAGAACGTTTTAAAAATATTCATAGTGTACGGCAAATTCGCTCTTTTAATAATAACAGTTTTATCAGTCGTACTTTTATTACGTTCACAAATTAAAAAAATATACGATAAAACTAAAAAATAAATATTATTTGTTAATTTTGCTTGATTGAAACTTTTCATACTTTGAACTTGTTATTACAATTGAGATGTTTTATATAATAGGAATTGATTGATTAGAAAAATAATATACATATTGCTCTTGCATTTATTGTTCAGTGGAACTTTGCAGGCTGAGAAAAAGTTAAATATTTTCAATGAATACACACTATCCGATACTGTGGATTTTGGAATGTGTATGCCCGGACAAAAATTGATTTCGATTTTCAATATTCAAAATCTGGGAAAAGAAGAAATTAAAATGTTAGGATTTGCTCCTACCTATGGTGTATTTATTATCAAAGGGCACCCCGGTGAGCAGAGTGAATTTGATAAAACAACATCTGTCCCGTTTTTTGTTTCCGGTTCTCAGCTGAAAAAATTCTATATGAAATTTGACGCTAATTCAAGCCAAACTACTCCTCCGCGTAAAAATACCGCTCGACTTCGTCTCGGTTTGTTCAATCCGAAACTCTTTGATATTCCGGCTGATACCAATCAGTTGGTTGGATTTAGAGATTTTATTATTATTGCACGCAAGACCATTCATTATATTGATGTCTTTGAGAAACTTATTGATTTCGATTCCGTTTACATATATCCGAAAGATACTGTACGCAAGCAAATGATTGTTCAGAATTCATCAAAATTTCCACTCGAAGTTTTTAATGTGAAATATCAACGCTCTCTGAATGCGGAGATTACTACAACGGTAATGGATTTACCTTTGAAGTTTTCAAAATATAATACAAACGGTTTTCAGCATGTTTGGGATTTTGCTTATTATCCACGTAATATGGGCTTGGATACAGCAGTGCTTAAAATTATGTATAAGCCCGACCCGATTAATTTTCCCGATTCCGTTGATGTAAGAAGTACAATTATTCATGGAATTGGTGTGCAACAGGACTTGGGTGTTATTAATGCCGAAGGTGCAAAAAGTTTTTCTTTTAATAATTTGGATTTCGGGGATTTGGAAGTCGGGAAAACTAAGACAATCAAATTTGTTGTAAGAACCATCGGAAATATCTCGTTCGGGGCGCTCAGCCAAAAAATTCTGAGATATGATTCCAATCTGCCCGGAGATGGCTTTACTATTGAACGAAAGATGGTGGATACAACTAATCTGCAACCCTTTATGACCGATACTATGATAGTTCGCTTTACACCGACTCGCAGTGATACTTTTCGCGCTCGTTTAGTAATTGAAAGCGATATTATCAAAAGGCATATTATCGGTTATCCCGATAGTGTACGGTATAGAACTATCATTCTCGAAGGTGTAGGGCGTCAGGCAGAAATAGCTACAATGCCTAAGGAAATTAACTTCGGTAATATTGTTGTTAATGAGTCCGGCGATTGCCCCACGCGGCGGGATACTTTAATACCTGTTTCAAATATCGGCAATCTGTCATTGCTTGTTCATTCACGCGTATTGCCTGATAATAGTCGCAATCCGTTCAAGGTCAAGCCCGGATTTATAACTATTCCGGGGCGTGAAACAAAGTATATTTTACTTAGATTTGATTCAACAATAAAGCGTCCGGGATACTTTAATGCCGAGCTGTATATTATTTCCAATTCGCCGGAAGAAAAGGATACGCTAATATCAAAACTTGTGGCAAGGGGAATTTATCCCGATACTATGGATATTTCAATTCCAAAGAATATACGAAGTAAACCGGGGCGCCGCATTTCAATTCCAATTTTGATTGATAAATCCAAAGCCGGCTTATCAAGAATTTTTGTCGATACAATTACGTATAATAAAAGTATATTATATTTCAATGGTGTTCGTAAGGTAGGTACGGCATCGGAATTTTGTGATGTCAGGGCTGTGCAATCCACTGATAACGGAGCATTGGCATTGGAAATAAAAACACTTGGTTCCGAACGGTTTCTGCCGAGAGATACTTTGATTGTGCTGGAGTTCGATACTTTTCTCGGCAGTACCGAAGCTACATCTTTGCATTTTGTCAATCCGAAATTCAGTGATGGAATTTGCGCCCGGATTCTTTCACTCAATCGTAGTGATGGAGCATTTCGTCTGGATTCGGTTTGCGGATTGAAGATGAAAACAGCTGTGCAACATCAAAACGGAGTGCGTTTCAAGACAATCGCACCAAATCCGGCAAATACAAATGTTCGTATTATTTTTGAACTTGACGGTGAATATAAAACAAATATAAATCTGTATAATACATTCGGCGAAAAAGTTGTAAATCTAATGAGTAAAACTATGAAAAAAGGTATTCATTCCGGTAAATATGATTTTGGCAATTTGCCACCGGGATTATATTTTATCGAAGTGCGAGCAGGAATTTATAAACAAACGGAACGATTGATTATTACATATTGAGCAAGTGAAGAAATTATTTTACATATTGATTATTCTTCTTATTTCGCAGTCGGCAGTCCGTGCGCAAGGCTTCAATTGGCAGTATTCGTCGCGATTGCCTTTCAACTATCCCTATGTATTTGCAGGCTTAACGGGTAATACTGCATACTCATTGCACTATGCCGCTCTTAATTTGAGCGAGGGTTCGGGTAATTGTTGCCAATTTTCAAGCGGCAACGGGCATGCATATTCTATCGGACTCAAAGCGGAATATTGGCAAACGGGTGTGTTGGCAATTAATTTACAACTTTCGTACAACTCCAATAGTGGAATTTTTACGGCAGATGGAGAAAGTATGCCATTTACTGTTTTTGACAATCAAGGAAAGATTGTCGGACACGACACGGTTTCTTTTGAAAATGAAATGTCTGTTGCACTCAATTATATTACGATTACTCCCGGTGCCAAGCGGCGTTTGTTTGGGACACATTTATTCGCCGGTGTTGCAGTTGAACTTGGATATTTAATCACTCATTCCGCCGAGCAAAAGGAGCGTGTTGTCAGCCCTTCATTTTACAAATACAATGACGGTTCACAAGTTCGCACGCTCGGCAGTCATAATATAGCAGATATATCCGGTTTCAAGTTTACTCCAAAAGTAATGTTGGGATACGATTTACCTGTTGGTATTGGCATATATATTTCTCCGCTTGTATCGGTCGGTTTCCCGTTGCATAGTATTTCGACAGACGGCAGTTGGAAAATGTGGAATTTTACTTTTGGTATTTCCATACTCAGGGCAGTAAGCTATCAATAAACTTTTCTATAACTTTTCCACCATACTCGTTTTTTACATCTGCATTTATTAACTTGAATTGTGCATATATTGATTTGTGTAAATTATCTTTTTACTATGCAAAATTTAAAAGAAATATTAGAAAAATACTTTGGTTTTAAGCAGTTCAAACCCGGGCAGGAGGATACTATTCGCTCAATAATGGGCGGAAAAGATACGCTTGTAGTTATGCCGACCGGCGGAGGTAAATCATTATGCTATCAGATTCCGGCATTGCTCGGTGAGGGGACTGCTATTGTTATATCTCCACTAATTGCTCTGATGCAGGACCAAGTGAACAGTTTGTTGAAAAGCAATTTTCCTGCTACGTTTATTAATAGTAGTTTGAACTATTATGAAATATCCGATAGATTAAACTATGCAGTAAGCGGCAAGTTGAAATTGCTCTACATAGCACCGGAACGTCTGGAAAGCAAGCAGTTTATTGAAGCACTTGCAAATATTAATGTTTCATTTATTGCTGTGGACGAAGCACATTGTATTTCTGAATGGGGGCATGATTTCCGTCCGTCCTATCTGCGTATTAATGATATTTTTCAATATATGCAACGTGTACCGGTCATTGCGCTGACGGCAACAGCCACACCCGAAGTACAGGACGATATCGTTAAGTCGCTCAATATGAAAGATGCCGCTCGCTTTATCAAAGGTTTTGACCGTCCTAATCTTAATTATCATACTATCAACGCATCGAACAAATCGGAACGAATTATCAGACAGATGGCTAAGACAGCGACCGGCAGTTCCATTATATATGCCGGCACTCGCAAACGCGTTGATAAATTTGCTGATGAAATAAAAGCGGCAGGTATTAAAGTTTATCGCTATCATGCCGGAATGAGTGAATTTGCTCGGAGGGAGCAGATGAACGGATTTATCAATGATGACGATGCGATAGTTGTTGCTACAAATGCTTTCGGTATGGGAATTGATAAGCCTAACGTTCGCAATGTTATTCACGTTGATTATACATCTACGCTCGAAGCATACTATCAGGAAGCAGGTAGAGCAGGACGAGACGGCGAAGCTGCCGACTGTACTTTGATTTACGAAACACAGGATTATTTTCTGCAAGAATTTTTCATTAAGTCCTCTTACCCGGAAAAGAATAATATTATAAACATATATAATACTATATATGATATTGCGCAAGCGACTCAGGGAAGCGGTATGGGGCAATCCATATATTCAAGTGTAGATGAGATAGCAAACAAAGCCGGTTCATCAATAATTATTGCTCGCTCTATTATCAAACTGTTAGAGCAAAATAAATTGCTAATGAAGGGTAGTAACACAGGTTTTGCTAAAATAAAATTAAACTATGACAGAAGAAGTATCTATGATTATTATGAAAATTTATCAGATGACAAGAAACCTGTCCTCGAAGCAATTTTACGTAGTGTTAGCAGTGAGGCGTTTCGGCATTCGATTGATGTAGATACTGTGAATATGCTCTCAAAATATAATTTATCGCAAGGAGTGTTCAAGCGTGCTTTACGGGATTTTCAAATTGCCGGCGTTATTACTTATATTGCACCACAAACGGCAACAGGTATTACATTGCTTGCAGAACGTATGTCGCAGGACAATATGCCTATTGATTTTGATAAAATAGATGCACAACGGGACCTGGCATATAAAAAATTAAATATTGTAATGCGTTATGCCACAACGGGCGAATGCAAACGCAACTATATCCTTGAATATTTCGGTGAACCCGCCGGCAAAGGAAATTGCGGGCGTTGCTCGTCTTGTACTAATGCGGCAAATCCTGTTACTTCGATGACTGAAAAGGAAAAATTTCTAATTGCTGAATCCACAAAAGCAGTTGCCGCTTTGGACGAACGCTATGGCAGAGCATTAGTTCGTGATTTCCTAAAAGGTAAACGAATTAAACGTATTAATGAAAGGCGACTCTACAATCTTTCAGGTTTTGCCGTAGCAAAGGATATTCCTGATACGGAAATTATGTCCGGGATTAATTCTGCACTGCACTTAGGATTTATTACCCAAACAGCAGATATGTACCCCGTGCTGAAACTCACCCTAAAGGGAAGAAAGCGGATTAGAATAAAGCCCCCGAAAAATGATTATTCACCCTCACAGCCAATAGCTGATATTAATTCAATTTATGATAAATTCAAATCATTAAGGGATAGTTTGGCTAAGGATATTGGCATTCAAGCTCGCGGAATAATTACGGACAGAACAATGCGGGTATTATCAAAATCGCAGCCACAAACTTTATCCGAAATGATTGATGTTCGGGGTGTGTCATCGGCTTTTGTGGAGAATTTCGGTGCGATGTTTCTTGATATTATCATAGACGAAATCAATGCTACTAATGATAATACAAATAGTAGTATTCATAATCCGCTTTTTATTAATCTCAGCAAATTACTATCCGAGCAGAAATCACTAAATCAAATTGCAAGTGCATTGGCTCTTACTAAGGCGGATACTGCTCGTTTGATACAAGAAATTTTCGAGTCAGGCGATAGCTTAGCTGTTGATTACTTGTTCGATAATTCTATTTACGAGCAAGTGAAAGCATACCTAAGTAAAGAACCGAGAGCGATACTTAAAGATGTTAAATCCACCTTGAATATACGGAGTACTCTCCCAATTCTGCGTATTATTATTGCGAAAGCCCGAGCGGAACTACAATTATAATTGCATAGATTAATATATACTTTCACGTTCACCTTTTGCTATAAAAATAATAAACCTAATCTATCAAATTTATCGTTATGCTCTTGTTCTTATACAATTTGAATTTTGTTTTATTGAAGGAGGGGGCGGATAAAATAGGTTTAATATTATTAGAAAACCCGTATGGTTCTTTTGGTATGCCTAAGAAGTTAGTATTGCATTCTTTGTCTTTATTAATGTCTTGATAGATTGCAACAGCCCAGACTCCTTTTGGCAGTTCGATATTAATCTTCATATTTTTTTCGTTTACTTTCACGCGAAGTTTTTTATATTCTCCGCCATCATCTGGGAAAGCATCAGGATTATTGTAAAAGCCAATCTCAATTTCACCTTTAATGATATTGATGTTTGTAATTATTACGGTTAACTTAACTTTATCCTTTTCCAATGCTATACTCACGGAAAATATAAGGAACAATATGAGCAGTATTTTTCTCATTTATTCTATCCGTCATATATATTTATTTATATGTAATAATATAACAAGATAGTAAGTATATTTGTTACAAGAAAAATGAATAATGATAAAGATTTGTTTTTCATTTTAGAATTGTGTGGTTAAAAGAAAATTTATTTATATTTGTATAAAGAAATAAAACAGTCAGATTAAAAGAGTAATGAAGATTAAATAATGCCACTGAGTTGGAACGAAATAGAACAGAGAGCCGTTAAATTCTCGAATGAATGGAGTAACGAAGAACGCGAACGTGCCGAAAAAGATACTTTTTGGAACGAATTTTTCAATGTATTCGGAATTTCACGTCGCCGTGTTGCCACTTTTGAAGAACCTGTTAAAAAACTCGGGGACAAACGCGGATTCATTGATTTGTTCTGGCGCGGAACTATAATTGTAGAACATAAATCAAAAGGTAAAAATCTTGATAAGGCATACGAACAAGCATTGGATTATTTCTCGGGTTTAAAAGAATATGAATTGCCGAAATATATTTTAGTATCGGACTTTGAACGATTTAGATTATATAATCTCGAAGAAAAAACGGAATATGAATTTCATCTCAATGATTTCCATAAAAACATTAAACAGTTCGCTTTTATTGCGGGATACGAACAGCATAAATATCAGGAAGAAGACCCTGTCAATATCCGTGCCGCAGAACTTATGGGACAGTTGCACGACCAATTAAAATCGTATGGGTACGAAGGGCATTCTCTCGAAGTATATCTTGTGCGGCTTCTTTTTATTCTTTTTGCTGATGATACAGGTATTTTCGAGAAGGATATTTTTAAAGAACTACTCGAAATAAAAACAAATGAAGACGGCAGTAATGTTGGGGCTTTGATGGCTCAATTCTTTCAGGTATTGAATACGCCGAACGAAAGGAGAATGAAAAATCTGGACGAGCATCTTGCCGCTTTTCCTTACATTAACGGGCGGCTGTTCGATGAGCAATTACCCATAGCGGCATTCGACAGCACAATGCGGAATATTTTACTCGAAGCATCGGCTTTGGATTGGGGAAAAATTTCACCGGCAATTTTCGGTTCGCTTTTCCAATCGGTTATGAACCCGAAGCAAAGGAGAAATCTTGGTGCACATTACACTTCTGAAAAAAATATTCTCAAATTAATTAAACCACTTTTTCTTGATGAGCTACGTTCGGAATTCCAAAGAATAAGGAATAATAAATCAAAACTTCGCGATTTCCATTACAAATTGTCGAAACTGAAGTTTTTAGACCCTGCTTGCGGAAGCGGGAATTTCCTGATTATCACATATCGGGAATTGCGTCTGCTCGAACTTGACATATTACGAGAACTGCACAAAAACAATCAAACCGTTACGGATATTAATAATATTATTTGGATTAACGTTGACCAATTCTATGGTATAGAATACGACGAATTTGCTTCGAGAATTGCAGAAGTGGCAATGTGGCTAATTGACCATCAAATGAATATCAAAATATCCGAAGAATTCGGACAGTATTTTGTGCGGATTCCTCTTGTAAAATCTGCTAATATAATTAACGGCAATGCACTTCGTATTGATTGGGACGCTCTTGTCGCCGGTGATTCCATTGATATTAGAGCGGAGCAAACAAATATCATTCAAGTTGCCGAGCCGATTGCACATTATAATACAATAAATGTTTATACTAAATCGGTTAATTTGACAAAAGCTATTGTCCCTGATCCGAAAGACAAATGGAGCGGGCATTCTGTTGGTAAAGTTGATTATATTCTCGGCAATCCGCCTTTTGTCGGTTCGAAATTTCTTAATCCATTACAAAGAGAAGAAATGGCTGAACTTTTTGCCGAAATAAAGAACGGTAAAATATTGGACTATGTTTCTGCTTGGTATTTGAAAGCCGCCCGATATATAAGAGGAACAAAAATCAAATGTGCTTTTGTTTCGACCAATTCAATTACACAAGGCGAACAGGTAAGTGTATTATGGAACGAACTTCTGCATCGTATTAAGATTAAGATACATTTTGCACACAGAACTTTCAAATGGAGTAATGAGGCAAAAGGTAAAGCCGCTGTTTACGTTGTGATAATCGGATTTGCAAATTACGATATTCCCGAAAAAAGACTATTCCTATATTCGGATATTCAAGGTGAGCCGAATGAAATAAAAGTACCCAACATAAATCCCTATCTCGCTAATGCAAAAGATATTCTTGTAACAAGACGCAGTAAACCATTATGTGATGTACCGACTATCTATAAGGGAAATCAACCAACAGAAGGAGGGTTCTTATTATTAACAGAAGAAGAAAAACTTGCATTTATTTCCAAATATCCAGAAATTGATAAGTATATTAAACCAATAATTAGTGGCAAAGAATATATGCATAAAATACCACGTTATTGTTTTTGGTTGATTAATGCTAAACCTGAGGAATTTCATAATGTCCCCGAATTACTTGATAGAATTGACAACGTAAAAAAAATGAGATTAAACAGCACTTTTAAGCAAACACGTGAATTAGCAAAATATCCTACTTTATTTCGTGATAAAAGAAACCCCAAATCATTCATCGTTATTCCTGCTACAACCTCAGAAAAACGCAATTATATTCCATTTGGTTTTTTTAATGAACATTATATTCCATTAAATAGTGTTTATATCATTCCCGATGCTCAGCTTTATCACTTTGGTATTTTGATGTCGGCAATGCACATGGCTTGGGTGAAATATACTTGCGGTCGCTTGAAAAGTGATTTCAGGTATTCAAAGGATTTGGTTTACAATAATTACCCTTGGTCCAAAACACTAAGTGAAAAAAATAAACAAAAAGTCGAAGAAAAATCCCAAGTTGTTTTAGATGTAAGAGCAAAATATCCCGATAGCAGTCTCGCCGATTTATATGACCCGCTGACTATGCCGCCCGAATTAGTAAAAGCTCACGCCGAACTAGATAAAGCCGTGGACTTATGCTATCGCTCTGCTCCGTTCGCTGACGAAAACGAGAGAATCGAATTTCTGTTTAATCTTTACAATGAATACGCCGCACCATTATTGAATGATATTGCATATAAAACCGGCAAACGTAAAAGAAAAAAATGAAAAGCATAGCACTTATTTTGTATAATTCATCAATTTTCCTATATTGTAATGATAATTATTGACAATATTTACTATACAATTTCTATAACTAATATAAAGGACTTTTTGATATGGCATCATTAGCAGGAACAAAAACGGAGCAGAATTTGCTCAAAGCATTTGCAGGCGAATCGCAGGCAAGAATGAGATATGATTATTTTGCGAAACAGGCAAAAAAAGAGGGTTTGGAGCAAATCTCTTCATTATTTGCCGAGACTTCCCTCAATGAAAAAGAACACGCCAAGCGATTTTTCAAATTTCTCGAAGGGCGCCCCGTGGAAATTACGGCAACATATCCTGCCGGCAAAATCGGAACAACTCTCGAAAACCTGAAAGCATCTGCTGACGGCGAAAACGAGGAATGGACAGAACTCTATCCCGAATTTGCACGCATTGCCGAGGAAGAGGGATTTAAAGAAGTGGCGAACGCTTTTAAACTTATTGCACGTGTGGAAGAAGCACACGAAAAACGCTATCGCAAACTTTACGACAATCTCGAATCCGGCAAAGTATTTAAACGCGATGACAAAATCGTCTGGAAATGTCGTAACTGCGGCTATCTGCACGAAGGCACAACGGCACCTAAGACCTGCCCGGCTTGTCTGCATCCGCAAGCACATTTCGAGATTGAAGCATTCAATTATTAATAGCAACTTATTTAATACCAGACGGGGCAGGCAATTTGTGTCTGCCCTTTTTTTTTCAATTTCAATATTTTAAATGAGTAATAAGAAACAATTTTTTATTATTAATTATTATTTTGAATAGAAAGAATATTGGCGGATAAAATTTAAATAGCGGTTATAGTAATAAAATGATGGAATAAATCAAACGAATTAATTTTGTTCTTTATATTACCTAAAACAAGCCTAAAAAAAGTATTATAAATTTTATGGCAAAATTCTCGGCATACAGAGTTTAATTTCCAATCTCTTTTCCATTTCTTCATCTATTTTTCTCTTGTAATTGCAGACTAAATCGAATCATAAATTTCATAATAAAAAAGAGTTTTTAAAATCATACTTTTTAGAAAAAATTTCAGCAAGGTCTTTATAATGTTCATATATTCTTTTGATTAGCTTATTTGTTCCTCCAATATAGAGAAACCATTTTTTATTTGGTATAATGTATGTGAAGTATTATTTCATTTGCCTAATGATATACCTGCTTTCGGCTCAGAATGACAAACAAATTTGCCTTTCTTTCCCCTCCTAAATTTAGGAGGGGGGACGCGTAGCGTCAGGACGTGTTGCTTTGTTCTGTCTTTTTCTTCCCCTTTGGTGAGGTCGAAAAAAAGCCC